>DATASG010000314.1:0-7422 GCA_036269295.1 Vicinamibacterales bacterium
CCCCACATCTGAGTCCAGTCGCCCTCGACGAACATCACCTCGCGCCACGGCAATCCGGAACCCGTCGTGTTGCCGCCCGACGAGCGGCCGCGCCATTGATAGCCCGTATAGACGAGCGCCTTTCCGGTGCGCGTGAACGTCTCGCCGCTCCGCCAGACCGTGTAACGCGTTTCGGTGGTGAAGCTGTCCGCCGCGCTCGGGTCCGACCTCACCGTCATCTGGCCGTAGATGGGTCCTTTGCCCGCCTGCGATCCGACGATCGCCCAGCGCCCCACCAGCCTGGGCGCCTGCATCGCGGCTGACCACGCCGACCACGCCGGCGTCATCAGCGGCAGCGTCTTCTCGATGTGCTCGAGCGCCTTGTCCATGGGATGCCGGTTGTCCGGCGGACGGCCGTCCGGTCCCGGCTCGGTCTGCATCGGCCTCGTGCGGCGGAATCCTTGACCGCCGTTCATCGGCTGGTTGTCCACCAGCGGGTAGTACCCGCGATGCATCGCGACCAGCAGCTCCCAGTCGTCTTTCGTCCGCCTCTCGCTGAGCACACGCGCCATCGAGTGGCAGGAGGAGCACGTGTCAGAGGCGTCCTTGTCCGCGAGATAGGCGTACTCGATCGTCCTGCGCTCGGCGTCGAACGCGATTGGCCGATCTTCCTCGGGCGCAAGGCCCTGATGGTCGGCCAGGTACTTCAGGATGTTGCGCGCGTCTGCCGGCTCGAGCGACGCGTGGTTCAGGGTAACCATGCGTTTGATCGTCCGCTCCCAGTTCTCCGGCGTCGCGCGGCGGTAGGAAATCCTGGACATGCGTCCTTTGTCGTCGCTCCGATGGCACGATCCGCACTTTGCGCGGACGAGATCGCTCTGCACCGGGATGCCGTCGTTGGTCGTGGCGTCCGGCGCCGGCGTCTGCGCTCGCACCGGCGCCGCGGCCCAGATCAACGCCAGCCCTGCACACCAGCCGATCAATCCGACCTTGGGCATTGCTTTACGCTCGGTCATGAAGAATCCCCTTGGCAACCAGCAGCGACAGACCGGAGACGACATTCGGCAGCGGCACCCGACCGCAGCTGCGACAGTAGTCTTCGAAGACGTCCGGAACGCCGGTGTGACGGCAGGCGATGTCGGCCAGCTTGACGAGGTCCACGTTGCCGGAAAACCTCCCAACATCGACAAAGGCGTCCTCGAGCACGATCTCGTGATCGCGAATCACGGGTCGCGGCTCGACGCGGACGTCCGCGGCCAACATCAGGTCCACGGATGAAGCGTGCTTGAACCGATCGAACGCGGCCTGCACGTCTGGATCGCGGGCCTGCCCTCGTTCCCGGCGGTCCTCCGGCGCTGCGCCGGCTGCCGCGCGTGACGCCCAGAACGGGTGCGGGTGGCGCATCTGCGCGGCCCGCGCGAACTCCGCCGATCGATCGAGGTTGTTCGCGTAAACGTCTTGCTCCCACTTCGAGAAGAACTCCAGCGCCACTTCTTGCCGCTCCGGATGCGTCAGGGACGTGTGGACGGCAATCGCGGCGAGCCAGGCCGAGGCCAGCGCCTTCTTGACGCCGAACGACGACAGGGGATCGATGAACGAACCCGCGTCGCCGATCAGCAGGAATTGCGAGCCGCCGTAGCGCGCGGACGAATACAGCGAGGCGTCGCAGGCCCACACGCGCTGCAGCGTCGCCCCCTCGAGCACCCGGAAGAGATTGCCGGTCTTCCCGATTTCGGCGCGGTACACGCTCTCCAGCGCGCCGCTGCCGCCTGCCACTGAGGTCGCGCGGTCCACCATCGCGCCGACGTGCCGGGTCGTCTCCGAAACGGGTACCGACCACATCCACCCTTCGTCGTAGGTCTCGACCACGGTGTGAGTCTCGTCGGGGAGGTCCCAGCCTGCCGAAGTGCTCCAGACGCCGACGAGCGCGCAGGTCCGGTAGCCTGGCTCCATCCGGCGGAAGCGCCGGCCTACCAGGCCGGCACGGCCCGAGCAGTCGAGCACGAAGCGGCCGGACGCCGAGCATCGCCGCCCGTCTTCGTCAAACGCCACCACTGCCGGACGCCGATCGGATCGGGTGGGTTTGATGGGTTCGGTGGATGATTCGTCGACGAAGCGGACCTCCCGGATGCGCGCGTCCGTTCGAACGTCGACGCCCGCCGCTCTGGCGCAGTCGCGAAGCACACGATCGAACGACGACCGCCGAACCTGGTAGCCCATCGCCTCGCGCGCCGGGCCGAACGCCTCGACGCGACGATCGCCGGACGCCCACCACACCGTGTTGCCCGTGGCTCGAACGAACCCCTCGCGTTCGACGGCCTCGAGCACGCCGATCTGGGCGAGGAGCTTCCGGGTGCTGGGCGGGAGCGATTCGGCCAGGCTGCGTGACAAAGGGGCGGCCTTGTCGAGCAGGAGGACCGAATGTCCCCATCTGCTCAACAGCCGGCCGACGGCGGACCCGGCGGGACCGCCGCCGAGGATGATGGCATCGAAGAGTGCGCGCTCGGCCACGGGAATCGCCGCCAGTCTAGTCGCGGCCGCCCGAGGAATCCAGCGTTGTTTGCCCGATCCCTCTCAGCGTTTCCGCGCCGCGACACGAATGTAGGCCTTCACGACCTCGCGCACGAAATCCTGGCACGCCTCCCCTACCTTCGTATCGTAGGCCTCGCCGTTGGTGATGTTGTTCGACACCACGCGGATCCCGAGAAACGGGATCGTGAAGAGCCCGGAGATCTGGGCTGCCGACGCCGCCTCCATTTCTTCGACCGTGGTGCCGTACTGATCGTGGAACCGCTGGATGCGATCGAGCTCGCTGTTCCAGACCTCGCTCGATCCAATCACGCCTTCGACGACGTGCCCCTTCTGGTAACGGGCGCGCACCTCTCGTGCCGCCGTCAGCAGCCCCTCGTCTCCCGGAAAACGGCGGATGGTCCGCGCGCTCGGATCCTGCCCGGCGCTGCCCTCCGATCGCATCAGGTCGAGCGGGTTCCATTCCGCAACGTCGCTGCCGCGGCCGCTGGCACGATAGCCGGTCTTGAACGAGCCGAGATTGACCGCTTGCCTGCCGAGCACGATGTCGTAGACGTGGAGCTCGGGCACGTGCCCGCCGGCAGTGCCCTGGTTGATGATCGCGATCGGATGGAAACGATCGGCGGCAAGCGCGGTCGCCGCCGCCGCGTTCTCCATGCCCTTGAGCGTCTTCGAGACCACCACCGGATAGCCGTCAATCGTGCCGCGCCAGAAGATCCAGCCGCCGACGTGTTCTTCGCTGCCGTGCTCGAGCGAGCCGGCGAGCTTCCTGATCTCGACGTCCATCGCGCCCTGGACGACGACCGGACCCGCCCCGTCGCGCGTTCCGCAGGCGGTCACCAGCGCGGCCGCCGCCAACGCTGCGAACATCGACCAGGCGCGTTTGCTGTTCACGCGAGCGAAAGCGTAGCATGCGCTCCACGTTCATGAGCCAACCAATTGCCCAAGCCTTGGGCGCCGAGGCGCAAAGCGCTCACGCCTTGGGCGCCGAAGCGCGCAGCGCCAAGGCGGCCGACGTGATCGGCGGCGTCACGACGTTCTTCACGATGGCCTACATTGTTCTGGTCAACCCGGCGATCCTGTCGACTCCGGGCACCGGCATGCCGTTCAACGGCGCGCTGACGGCGACGGTGCTCGTGGCCTCCAGCATGACGCTGCTGATGGGACTCTTCGCGCGGTTGCCGTTTGCCGTCGCGCCGGGGATGGGGCTGAACGCGTTCTTCGCGTTCACGATCGTCCTGCAGAACAAGGTCCCGTGGCAGACGGCGCTGGGCATGGTGTTCTGGGCCGGGGTGCTGTTCCTGATCGTTTCGCTCACGCCGCTGCGCGAGCAGATCGCGCTGGCGATCCCGGCGTCGCTGCGCCAGGCCGCGGCCGCCGGCATCGGTCTGCTGCTGACGTTCATCGGTCTGCGCAATGCCGGCGTGATCGTCGGTGACCCGGCGACGCTGGTGCGGATGGGCACGCTGGACCATCGCGCCGTGTTCCTGCTGCTCGGGATCCTTGTCGCCGCCGCGCTGATGCGGCGCCGCAGCCCGTTCGCCTTTCTGGCCGCGATCTTTTCCGCCACCGCGCTCGCCTGGATCCTCGGCTACGCGAAGCCGCCCGCCACGCTGGTGAGCGCCCCGGACTTTTCGTCGGCGTTCCTGGCGCTCGACGTCCGCGGCGCGCTGACGCTGGCGCTCGTCCCGGCGATCGTCGCCATTCTCTTCACTGACCTGTTCGATTCTCTGTCGACGTTCATCGGCGTCGCCAGCGCCGCGGGGCTCACCGACGCCGACGGCCGGCCGATCAACCTGCGGCGCGGCCTGATCGTCGACGCGGTCGCGACCCTGGTGTCCGGTCTGGCGGGGACGTCGCCCGGCACGGCGTACGTGGAGAGCATCGCCGGCATCCGCATGGGTGGGCGAACCGGCCGCGCCTCGGTGGTGACGGCGCTCTGTTTCGTGCCCTGCTTCTTCCTGGGCCCGCTGGTTGCAGCCGTTCCAGCCTATGCGACCGCCGCGGTGCTGGTCCTGGTCGGAGTGGCGATGTTCCAGTCGATCGCCACCATCGATTTCGCCTCGATCGAGGACGCGCTGCCCGCCTTCGTCACCATCGTGCTGATTCCGCTGACGTTGTCGATCACGCAAGGTATCCTGTGGGGATTCCTCCTCCACGCCCTGCTCTATACTGTCGCCGGACGAGGGCGCGAAGTCGGCGGCACGCTGTGGTGCCTCTCCATCCTGTCGGCCGGCCTTCTTCTCCTCGGACATTGAACAGGAGCCGGAGATGCGCGTGAATCGCTTGTTGCTGACGCTTCCGCTCGCGCTCGTTCTCTTCGTCGGTGTTCCGGTCTCCACTGCGCCGCCCCGCGGGCAAGCGGCAGCCGCCACCGCAACGCTTCCCGACGGCATTGCGCTCAGCGCACCCGAGAGCGTCGGCTTCTCGGGCGACTCTCTCAAGGAACTGGACAACGCGATGCAAGGCATCGTCGATGCCAGACAACTGGCGGGAGTGGTCACCCTGGTCGCGCGCCATGGCAAGGTCGTGCAGCACAAGGCCTACGGCGTTCAGGACATCGCGACCCAGGCGCCGATGCGGCTCGACACCATCGTGCGTATCTACTCGATGACCAAGCCGATTGCCGGTGCCGCGATGATGATGCTGTACGAGGAAGGCAAATGGCTGCCGGGCGATCCGATCGCGAAGCACATTCCGGAGTTCGCGAACTTGAAGGTGTTCTCGGGAATGGACGCCAACGGCCAACCGATCCTCGTTGCGCCGAATCACCCGCCGACCATGGGCGAGCTGATGTCGCACAACGCCGGCTTCACCTACGGCTTGTTCGGCAACTCGGCGGTCGACAAGATCTACCAGGCCGAGAAACCGCTGGACGCGCCATCGCTGCAGGCGTTCGTCGACAAGATGGCCAAGATGCCGCTGCTGTATCAGCCAGGGGAGAAGTGGGTGTACAGCGTCTCTGTCGACATCCAGGGATACCTGGTGCAGAAGCTGTCTGGAAAGACCTTCCCCGACTTCCTGCGCGATCGCATTTTCACTCCGCTCGGCATGAAGGACACCGAATTCTTCGTCCCGGCGGCGAAGCTCTCACGGGTATCGACCATCTACAGCTGGGACATGGCGACGCGCGCGCTCAAGGGCGCGCCGCACGACCCGGGCATTGGAGCGATGCCAGGTCTGCCATCGGGCGGGGGCGGGCTGTACTCGACCGCCGCCGACTATTTTCGCTTCGCGCAGATGATGCTCAACGGCGGTGAATTGAACGGCACGCGCCTCCTCAAGAACACCACGGTGGCGATGATGCGCACCAACGTGCTCAACGACCAGACGCTCAATTCCAAGTCAGGCATCGGCCCCGTGCACCTGCAGCCTGGCCTCGGGTTCGGCTACGACTTCGCGGTGATGAGCGATCCCGCCGCCCTCAAGAGCCCGCTCGGCAAAGGGTCCTACTGGTGGTGGGGCATCGCGGGCACGTGGTTCTGGAACGACCCCACCAACGACCTGCTGTTCATCGGCATGATTCAACGCCGCGGCGGCGTCCCGGGCGCGGCGAACCACGAAGATCTGGCCCGCGCGGCCGTCTACAAGGCGCTGGTCGATCCCGCCAGGTAACGCCAGGCGTAGTAAACGGGAAGCCCGAGCAGCACCACCGCGATGCCGACCGCGGCTCGGACCGGCTGGGTGGCGATCGTGTTCGCCACCAGCGCAGCCGCCGCGACGATGAACAGCAGCGGCGTCCACGGGTAACCCGGCACGCGGAAGGGTCGTACGGCATCGGGCCTGGTGCGGCGCAGCACGAACACGCAGGCGGCGCCGAGCGCGTAGAAGATCCAGCCGACGAACACGACGTAGGTGAGCAGTTGTTCGAATGTCCCGGAGGCGGCCAGCACCATCGCCCAGGCCGTGCCGGCGACAATGCTCACCGCCGGCGTCCCGTATCGAGGGTGCACGGTGCCCAGCGTGCGGAAGAACAGGCCGTCCCTGGCCATCGCGTAGTAGACGCGCGGCGCCGAGATGGTCAGCCCATTGGTCGCGGAAAAGATCGAGACCAGGATCACCGCGGCGATCAGCTTCGCCGCCGCCGGCCCGACGATCGCGCCGATCGCCTCGGCCGCCACCCGATTGGAGTTCGCCACGCCGTCGGTGCCCAGCGCCGCCAGGTATCCGACGTTCGCGAACAGATAGATTCCCACCAGCGACGCGGTACCGATCACGATCGCCCGCGGGAACGTGCGCTGAGGATCGATCGCCTCGCCAGCCGAGAACGTCACGTACTGCCACCCCTCGTAGGCCCACAGCACGCCAATCATCGCCAGGCCCATGCCCGACAGCAGCGATGGCGTGACCGACACCGGCCAGAACGGCGCCTCGGCCGCATGCGCCGCACGGCGAGAGAGGATCAGCACCGCGCTCATGATCAACAGCGCCCCAACCTTGATCGCTGTGCTCCAGTTCTGCACGTCGGCGCTGCCGCGCGTGCTGCGCACGTTGATCGCGGCGACGATCGCGAGCAGGGCGATGGCGGCCAGCTTCTGTCCGAGCGGTCCGAGCGAGATGAATTGCTGGAGGTAGGACGTGGACGCGACCGCCAGCGTCGCCGCCGAGCCGGTCGCGATCACGAGAAAGAATGTCCAGCCGTAGAGAAACGCTGTGAGCGGTCCGAACGCGTCGCGCAGGTACACGTAGAGGCCGCCCGCGGCGGGGTTCATCGCGCCGAGCTCGCCGTAAGCCAACGCCCCGAGCAGCGAGAGGGCGCCGCCCACGACCCACACCGCCAGGGCGGGCCCGGCCTGTCCGCCGGCCTGGCGCAAGACCCCGCCCGGCACCAGGAAGATGCCGGAGCCGATCACCGTGCCGATCACGATGAGGATCAGGTCGCGCAGGCCGAGGACGCGGTCGAGGGCGCGCCCC
>DATASG010000315.1:0-17249 GCA_036269295.1 Vicinamibacterales bacterium
CGGCGCTTCCAGCTCCTCTTCAGGTTCAGGTTCTGATGCGTTCTTTGCGGTCTCTGCGGTTTTTTCTGATCGTGGTCCTGGTCGGGTTCGGCGTCGCGCCGCAGCCGCATGCGCAAGCGCCGCGACAGCCGGCGACGGTCTTCCGTTCAGGGACCGAGCTCGTCCTGGTCAACGTCGTTGTGCGCGACAAGAGCGGATCGGTTGTCCGCGGCCTGACCCGTGACGACTTTGCGATCACCGAGGACGACAAGCCGCAAACTGTCACCAGCTTCGATTTCGAAGAGCTGGACGCGCCTTCGCCGGCGCAGGGGGTTTCGGCTTCGGCGGCGCAAGCAAGCACGATCCTGTCGCCGCCGGCATCGGCAGCTCGGAGCGCGCCCGGGCAGACCGCCGAGCGCCCGCTCGAGCCGGTAAAGGTCGACATGCGCGGGCGACGGCTGATCGTGCTGTTCTTCGATCTGAGCTCGATGCAGCCGGAAGAAGTGCAGCGCGCGGTGAAGTCGGCGCACGACTACGTCGATCAGAAGCTGGCGCCGGCGGATCTCATCGCGGTGGCCTCGTTTTCGACCTCGTTCAACGTCGATCAGGACTTCACCAGCGATCGCGCCCAGCTGGGACAGGCGATCGACGCCTACGGCGGCGTAAGCGCCCAGGGATTCGATTTCGGCACCACCGGAGACGCCGAGGATACGCCCGACAGCGGCAATGCGTTCACCGCCGACGACACCGAGTTCAACATCTTCAGCACCGATCGCCGTCTCGACGCGCTGCAGACGCTCGCCGATCAGCTCTCCGGGATCGAACAGAAGAAGTCGGTGATCTACTTCAGCAGCGGCATGAGCCAGCAGGGCACCGACAACCAAGTGCAGCTGCGGCGTACGGTGGACCGCGCCAACCGCGCCAATGTGTCGATTTACGCGGCGGACATGCGGGGCCTGCAGGCGATGGTGCCTGGAGGCGATGCGACGCAAGGCAGCCGTCGCGGCACGTCCACGTTCTCGGGCGACTCGGCGCGCAACCAGTTCAGCAGCATGGCCGCCAGCCAGGACACCCTGTCGACGATGGCGGAGGACACTGGCGGGAGGGCGTTCTTCGACTCCAACTCGTTCGGTGCGGTCTTCGATAAAGTAGTCGACGACACGTCCGCGTACTACGTGCTCGGCTACAGCAGCACCAACCCGGCCCGCGACGGCCGGTTCCGCCGGATCAAGGTGCGGCTGAAGCGCACCGATCTCAAGCTCGAATACCGATCGGGCTACTACGCGCCGCGCGACTTCGCCCACTCGAGCAAAGACGACCGCGAGCAGCAACTTCAGGATCAGCTGCTGTCCGATCTGTCGGCCACCGATCTGAGCGCCTATGTGTCGACCGCCTACTTCCGCCTGGCGGACAACCGCTACTTTGTTCCGCTATCGGTGATCGTCCCCGGCTATCAGATTCCGATTACGAAGACGACGTCGAAGGACAAGGCCACCGTCGACGTGCTCGGCGTGGTTCGCGACCAGCAGCGCCGGCCGGTGGGACGCATTCGCGACACGGTGAAGCTGTCGACGGAGGCGGCCGACGAGCTGGCCAAGAAGACGGTACAGTACGAGACCGGCTTCGAAATGCCGCCGGGGAAGTACCGCGTGAAAATCGTCGTGCGCGAGAACCAGGACGGCGCCTTCGGGTCGTACGAAACCGACATCATCGTCCCGGACCTGAAGAAGGAGCCGCTCAAGATGAGCGCCGTGGTGGTCGGCACGCAGCTGCAGCAGGGCGCGCGGAAGGACGACCGCAACCCGCTGGCGCGTGACGGCCGCGAGCTGGTGCCGAACGTGACCCACGTGGTGTCGTCCGGCCAGCATCTGTATTTCTACTACGAGGTTTACGATCCGGCGCAGCCGGTGAAGGTGATGACGAGCATCGCTTTCTTCCGCGGCAAGGTCCGCGCGTTCGAGACACCGGTGGTGGAGACCACCGCGCTTGCCGGAGCCGACAAGAAGACCGCCGTGTTTCAGTTCGACGTCCCCGCGTCCGCGCTCAAGCCCGGCCTCTACACGTGCCAGATCAACGTCGTCGATGACGCGGCCGGAAGCTTCACTTTCCCGAGGCTGCAGCTCTACGTCCGCCGCTAGGATTCATGGCGGCCCGGCTGTGGCCGTGGATCACCGGCCGGTCGCGGTAGAATCACGCGGTGCGAAACCTGAGGTGGATGCTGCCGCTGGTTGCCGTGGTCGTCGCCGCTCGACCTTTCGCCGCCCAGACCGCGACGGGAACCGTCCTCGAGGAGTCGATGGCGCCCGGCCGCAACTACGAGAAGGCTGAGTTCAGGCTCTGGCTGCCGCCCGACGTCGGAACCGTTCAGGCGATCGCCGTGCTGGTGCCCGGATCGAACGGCGATGGCCGCGGTCAGGTCGACGATCCGGTGTGGCAGAGGTTCGCGGTCGACCACAGGCTGGCGCTGGTCGGCGTTCACCTGACCGACAAGCCGCACGATCAGGCGTTCATCGAGGAATACGTCAACGTGTCGCAGGGCAGCGGGCAGGCGCTCCTGGATGCGATGGCGGCCTTCGCCGCACGGGCGAAGCATTCCGAGCTCGCGACTGCACCGTTCCTTCTGTGGGGCATGTCCGCAGGCGGCGAGTTCAACTACGAGTTCGTCTGCTGGAAGCCCGAGCGAGTGGTCGCGTTCGTGGTGAACAAGGGCAACATCTACTACACGGCGCTGGCGCCGAAGGCGGCGCGCAGCGTGCCCGGGATCCTGTTCACGGGCGGAAAAGATCTGGAGTTCCGGACGAGCACGATCACCGGGCTGTTCGCGATCAACCGGCGCGGCGGGGCGCTGTGGGCGCTGGCCGAAGAGCCAAGCGCGGCGCACGTCGTCGGACGCTCGCGCGACGTGGCGATGGCGCTGTTCGAAGATGCGCTGGCGCTTCGCCTTGGCGACGGCCGGGCGTTGAAGCCGATGACTGAGAGCGCCGGCTTCCTCGGCGACATCAAGGCCAAGACATTCCAGGCCCTGGGCGAGGGCAAGGTCCCGAACTATCCGACCGCCTGGCTGCCGACGGCGCGCGTGGCCGAGCGGTGGCAGTGGCTGGTGACGGAGAAACCATGAAGAGATTCCCCACGGTTCTGGTGTCCTCTGCCGGCATTGCCGCGCTGACGGCATCGCTCGCCAGCCAGGCCCCGGCGGCGCCGAAGACGCACCGCCTCGAGGCGACGCCGGCGACCGTCGCGGTCGGCTACTACTGGGCCGACGCCAAGCCGGCTCTGCGCATCGCGTCGGGCGACATCATCGACGTCGACACGCTGCTGACGAACAACCCCACCGGGCTGGCGCGCGCCGGCGTGCCCGACGACAAGATTCAGGCGTCGTTGAAGTCCGTTGTCGCTGAAGTCACCGGCGATCGCCGGGGCCCCGGCGGTCACATCCTGACGGGGCCGGTGTACGTCGAGGGCGCCCAGCCGGGCGACGCCCTCGAGGTGAAAATCCTCTCGATCGATCTGCCGATCGACTACGGCTACAACGGCTGCAGCGGCTTCGTGCCCGAGAACTGCGAGCGCGGCACACCGTCGAAGATCCTCGCGCTCGACCGCATCCACATGACCTCGGAGTTCGCGCCGGGCATCGTGATTCCGCTCAAGCCGTTCTTCGGCAGCATGGGCGTGGCGCCGCCGCCCGAGCTCGGGCGCGTCAGCAGCAACCCGCCCGGCCGTCATGCCGGCAACATGGACAACAAGGAGCTGGTCGCGGGGAGCACGCTCTACATCCCAGTGTTCGCGCCTGGAGCGCTGTTCGAAATCGGCGACGGCCACGCCGAGCAAGGCGACGGCGAAGTCGATCAGACCGCGATTGAGACCTCGCTGCGCGGACGGCTGCAACTGACGGTGCGAACAGGAATGGCGCTCAACTTTCCACGCGCCGAAACGGCGACCGATTACATCAGCATGGCCTTCGATCCCGATCTGACGAAGGCGACGACGATGGCGATCCAGGAGATGGTCGATTTCATAGCCGTCAAGTGGAAGATGAGCAAGCATCAGGCCTATCAACTGATCAGCGTGGCCGGCAACGTCGCGGTGACCCAGCTCGTGGACAAGCCGAACCACGGGGTTCACGTGCGCCTGCCGAAGAGCATTTTCTCGGGGTCCGCCGCGGCCGGCATCGGCGCGGAGCAGGACATCCGGGCGATGGAGAAGCGGTGGAACGAATCGCGCGTGCGCGCGGACGTGACGGCGCTCGGCGCGATGCTGGATGACGGCTGGACGGTCACGCACGGCGACGGCACGATCAACACCAAGGCCGAATACCTTGCGGACCTGAGGTCGGGGGCGCGCAAGTTCTTCGCTGACGTCAAGCAGGACGATTTCACAGTGCGCGTCTACGGCGACACCGCGGTGGCGGCGGGGCTCAGCGACTCGAAGGTCGAATACAAAGGCAAGCCGTCCGGCGGGGCGCTTCGCTTCACGCGCGTCTACGTGAAGCGCGACGGCCGCTGGGTGATGATCACCTCGCACGCGACGCGGCGATGACATCGCCTGTCGTCGAGGTAACGCGAGTGTGACGCGACGCGCCGGAAACCAAACCGACCGGGGCGCGTCCAAGTTGCATGGCGCTATACTGCCCTCTTGGCGCGCCGCTGCCTCAGGAGGATGCCGTGGCTGACTTCACTATGCACGCCCCCGGAACGTTTTCGTGGCCTGAGCTGTCAACCACCGATCAGAAGGGCGGCGTCGCCTTCTATCGGGGGTTATTCGGATGGGAGCTGAACGACCAGCCGATGGGCCCGGGCGAGACGTATTCCATGTTCCAGATGCGCGGCAAGCCGGTCGGCGCGGCCTACACGATGCGCCCCGAGGAAAAGCAGGGCGGTGCGCCGCCGCACTGGAACTCGTACGTGACCGTCGCGAACGTCGACGATGCGACGAAGAAGGCGCAGTCGCTCGGCGCCAAGGTCTTGGCGCCGCCCTTCGACGTGATGGAGGCCGGCCGCATGGCTGTCCTGCAGGATCCCACGGGTGCCGTGTTTCAGATCTGGCAACCGACGAAGCACATCGGGGCGATGATCCTGAACGAGCCGGGGGCGCTCTGCTGGACTGAGCTCACCACCAGCGACACGAAGGCCGCGGAGGCGTTCTACACCGGCCTCTTCGGTTGGGCGCCGAAGCACTCGACACCGGGATCGCCGATGGAGTACACCGAGTTCAGCGTGAATGGCCAGCCGAGCATCGGCATGATGGCGAAGCCCGCGGAGATGCCGGCGCACATCCCCTCGTACTGGATGCCGTACTTCCAGGTCGTGAGCACCGATGCGAGCGTGGCGAAGGTGAAGGAGCTGGGCGGCTCAGTCATGGTGCCGCCGCGGGACATTCCGAACACCGGCCGCTTCGCGATCGCCAACGATCCGCAGGGCGCCATGTTTGCGGTGTTTCAGTTCACGAGCAAGTAGCGATGTCTATCTTTTCGAAGAAGCCGTTGACCATCCCGTCGAAGGCCGATGCTCTGCCTGGGCGCGCGGAGCGGATGCCGATTCCGGAGCTGCACTTCGTGAACCGGCATCGGATTGTGGCGCCGTTCCCGGAGGGTCTCGAACGCGCCGTCTTCGGCATGGGCTGCTTCTGGGGCGCGGAGAAGAAGTTCTGGCCGCTCGGCGGCGTCTACAGCACTGCCGTCGGCTACGCGGGCGGGCCGACGGCCAACCCGACCTACCGCGAAGTCTGCACCGGCATGACCGGCCACAACGAAGTTGTGCTGGTGGTGTTCGATCCCAAGGTGGTCAGCTATGACGACCTGCTGAAGGTCTTCTGGGAAAACCACGATCCGACGCAGGGGATGCGGCAGGGCAACGACGTCGGCACGCAGTACCGCTCCGGCATCTACGTCGAGAACGCCGATCAGCAGCGTGCGGCGGAGGCGTCGCGCGCCGCGTTTCAGCGGCAGCTGACCGCGGCCGGTTACGGCCCGATCACCACGGAAATCCTGCCGGCGCCGGAGTTCTTCTACGCCGAGGACTACCACCAGCAGTACCTGGCGAAAAACCCCGACGGCTACTGCGGCCTGGGTGGCACCGGCGTCAGCTGCCCGATCGGAGTCAAGACGACCGCGTGAGGATGTTTTACCGCGGAGACCGCAGAGACTGATCCCGCTCCCAATCGATCCGTTCGTCGACCAAATCGTCGACCGCGTCCGCCGATCGCGCGCGGTGGTGGTAACCGCCGCGCCTGGAGCCGGCAAAACCACCAGGGTGCCGCCGGCGCTGTTGGCCGACGGCCCCGTCATCCTGCTCCAGCCACGTCGTGTCGCCGCGCGCGCGATTGCGGCGCGCATCGCCGACGAGCGCGGCTGGACGATCGGCCGCGAGGTCGGCTGGCAGGTGCGCTTCGAGCGGCGCTTCAGCGCGGAGACGCGGCTGCTGGTCGTGACCGAAGGCGTGCTGACTGCGCGTCTGCAAACCGATCCGCTGCTGTCAGGCTTTGCCACCATCGTCCTCGACGAGTTTCACGAGCGGAGTGTGCACGCAGACCTCGCGATCGCGCTGGCTCGGCAGGCCTGGCGCGCGCGCGCCCCTTCGAGTCGCCCGGCGTCGCCCGGGGCGGCGTCGAAGGCCGGCGATGACCTCCGCATCGTCGTCATGTCGGCGACGCTGGACTCGGCGCCGGTGTCGGCGTTCCTCGATGACTGCCCGGTGATCGAGGTCGCGGGCCGCACGCATCCGATCGACATCACCTATCACGCGGGCCAATCGGTGGCCGACGCGGCGATCGGCCTGCTGGGAGAGACCGACGGTCAGCTGCTGTGCTTTCTGCCGGGCGCGCGGGAGATCCGGCGCGTCGTCAGCGAGCTGCAGCGGAAGGCCGGCGGCGGCGTCGAGGTGATCCCGCTCCATGGATCGCTCGACGCCAGCGAGCAGGATCTGGCGCTCGGTCCCTCGCCGGGCCGGCGGATCATCGTCGCCACCAACATCGCCGAAACGTCGCTGACGGTACCCGGCGTGACGGCGGTGATCGACGCCGGCCTGCAGAAGGTCGCGCGCTACGACGCCGACCGCGGTATCGACAACCTCGAGACCGAACGTATTACGAGCGACGCCGCGGACCAGCGCGCCGGCCGGGCCGGCCGTCTCGCGCCGGGCGTGGTGCGCCGGTTGTGGGACCTGCGCGATCGCCTCCGCCCGCATCGCGAGCCGGAGATCCACCGCGTCGACCTTGCCGGCCCGGCCCTGGACGTGATCGCGTGGGGCGGCGATCCGCGGACGTTCGAGTGGTTCGAGCGGCCGCGTGAAGACGCGCTCGACGCGGCCCTCACGCTGCTCGAGCGCCTCGGTCTGATCTCCAGCCGGCGTTCGAGAGCCTCAGGCCGCTTGACCGCGATTGGTGAGCAGGTGCGCCGTCTGCCGCTGCATCCGCGGCTGGGGCGCATGCTGGTCGAATCCAGGGGCGCGCGCCAGATCGCGCAAGCGTGCGCGCTGCTCTCGGAGCGGCACCTGTTGCCGCCACGTACCGCGACCACCACCTCCGACCTGTTGTCAGCTCTCGATCAATGGGGGGCGGTACCGCCGCACGTGAAGCGCGTTGCGGACGTCATTGCCGATCTCGGATTGCAACTCACGATGGAGTCCACAATCGTGCCCGCGGGCCGGCCTTCGCGGGCCGCAGGCCGCCCTGGGCTTGTCGAAGGGCGCAATCCGCACGCGGCAATGCCGGAAGACGCCTTCCGTCGCGCCGTCTTGTCGGGTTATCCGGATCGGGTCGCGCAACGGCGCGAGCCGGGCTCGGCGAGCGTTCTTCTGGCGTCCGGCACCGGCGCCGTGGTTGCGGCGGAGAGCGGCGTCCGGGAGGGCGAGTTTCTCGTTGCGCTGGACGTCAGCCGCACGCCGCTCTCCGATTCACTCTCCAGCCCGCCGTCCAATCCGCAAACCGGCCCTCGAGGGCCTCATGCCGCTCTGAGCCTGTCGAAGGCCGCAGGAGGCGAGGCGCCATTCGCGAAGGTCCGCCTGGCCAGCCTCGTGGAACGCGAATGGCTGACGCCGACTGCTTCCGAACTCGTTCACCGCTTCGACGTGGAGAGCGGGAAGGTGCGCGCCGCGATTGTCGATCGCTACGACGCGCTGTCGCTGACCGAGCGCCCGGTGGCGGCCGATCCGGAGGTCGCGGCGGGTTTGCTCGCCGGCGCCTGGCTCGCGCGCGGACCGCGCGACGAGGACGCCCGTCTGCTGCGCCGGCTCCGCTTTGCCGGCCACGCCGTTGACCTCGAGGCGCTGGTGCGCGCCGCGGCTTACGGCGCTCGCACGTTGAACGACGTGCGCATCGACCGCGCGCTCGCAGCGGCGGTCGCGCGTGCCGTTGACCGCGACGCCCCGGAGGCTCTCGCCGTGCCGAGCGGCCGGCGTGCGGCGCTCGAGTATCACGACGATGGCAGTGTTTCCGCGTCGGTGAAGCTGCAGGAGCTGTTCGGTCTCGCCGAAACGCCGCGCGTCGGCCCGCGGCGCGAAGCGGTCGTGCTCTTTCTACTCGCCCCCAATGGCCGGCCGGTCCAGGTCACTCGCGATCTGCGCAGCTTCTGGGATCGCACCTATCCGGAGGTGCGCAAGGCACTGCGCGGCCGCTATCCGAAACACCCGTGGCCGGAGGATCCATGGACGGCCGCCCCTTCGGCGCGTACGCGAGCTCAGAACTCAAAGCTGAGAACGAAGAAGTAGACGCGATAGACTTCTCCCATGGTCGCGTCGTCGTCGAAACGGGCGGACACGGCGGAATTCTATTAAGGAGAGAGACATGATGCGCAAGCTGACGGCAACCCTCGCGATCATCCTGGCGATGACCGCCTTCGCCATAGCACAGGGCGGACGTCCCGCGAGTCCCGCGGGCACGGCCGCCACCGAGATTGGGGGCAAGTACGACAACGCCGCCGAGCCCTCGTACAAAGGCGGCAAGTGGATAGAGATCACCTACGGCCGTCCGATCAAACGCGGCCGGGACGTCTTCGGCGGGACGGGGGACAAGTACGGGAAGGTGGCGAACCCCGACGCGCCGGTCTGGCGCGCGGGCGCGAACTACTCGACGCAGCTCAAAACGGAGGTGCCGCTGATAATCAACGGCAAGACCATCGCGCCCGGCACGTACACCATGTTCATCGATCTGAAGCCGAACGCGTGGACCTTGATCGTCTCCACCTGGAAGGCGCAGAGTCGCTACGACCCCAAGAACACGGCCGAAATCTGGGGCGCCTACGGCTACACGCCCGACAAGGACGTCGTGCGCGCGCCGATGAAGCTCGAGAGTCCCCCGCACGCGATCGAGCAGCTGACCTGGCAGTTCGTCGACATGACCGATGCCGGCGGCGCAATCGCCATCGTCTGGGACAAGACGATGGCTTCAGTGCCGTTCAAGGTGCAGTGAGCCGTGCGCCGCAAGTCGTTCGGCCTGACGACGCGTCTGGGCGTGGCGCTGGCGGCGGCGTTCTTCGCGCTCGCGCCCGCCGCGGATACCGATTCGCCGCCCCGCTTCGAGCTGGTTCAGCCGGAGCTGTTCGGGGCGACGGGCGGACAGCCGAACGCGTGGGCCGACTTCGACAACGATGGCGATCTCGACGAGTTCGTCTGGTTCCGCGGCCGGCCCAATCGTCTCTACCGCCAGGATCACGGGCGCTTCGAAGATGTCGCCGCCGCGGTGGGGCTCGGGGCCGCTCGCGTCGACGTCGAGGTCACGACGATGTCCAAGAGAGGGAGACAGGTGACGAAGCGGCCTGGCGTCGATCCACGAACCGCGTCCAGACCGCTCGTCATCCGCGTCAGCGATCGGTAGTCCCACCGACCAACGACTATTTCTTCATCTCCTTCTGGAGCGTCTGGATCCGTCCGGCCATCCCGCCGAAGAGGGCACCGACGGTCGGCGCGTAGCCCTTGTATTTCTCTGGCAGCTTCCACTCGGCGGCGGCCTGCTCCGGTGTCTTGCCGGCCTTCAGCTCCGCCTGCATCCATTCCACCAGCTCCTTGTTGAAATCGGCGTACTCCTTGAGATCGGCCCACGTCGTCTGCGCCGGCGTGTGGCCGTTGATGATGGTGTCGACGTTCTTGATCCCGTTGTAGGCCTTCGTCAGGGTGCCGGAGATCTCCATCATGCTGCCGCCGTTGGCCTCGTCGATGAGCGGCACGGACTTACCCGCGAAGATGTCGCCGGCGTGGACGGTGCGGAGCGCGGGGAAGACGACCCAGGCGTCGCCGTTGGTATGGCCGCGGCCAAAGTAATAGAGGTCGATCTGGTCGTTGCCGGTGCCGAGCGTCATGCGGTCCTTGAACGTCCGCTTCGCCATGCCGACGCCGTTGTGCTCCTTGAAGATCGGCATCTTCTCCATGTTGGCCTTGGTGTTTTCCTGCGCGACGAAGTCGATCGTCGCCGGGAACTCGACGTTGCCGCTGACATGGTCGCCGTGGGTGTGGGTGTTGATCAGGGTCGTGATCGGCTTCGGGGTCAGCTCCTTGATCTTGTCGAGGATTGGCTTGCCCCAGCCCGGGTTCTTGGCGTCCACCACCACTACGCCCCTCGCAGTCAGGAAGACGGCGGTGTTACCGCCGCCGCCGCGGAGGACGAACAGGTTGTCCTTTACCTTCTCGACCTCGATGACCATCGGCGCGTTCGCCGGCGGCTGCGCCTTCAGCACCGCAAGGCCGCCGAGCGCGAACAGCAGCCCCAATACCATGCCTCGTTTCATGAGAAGCCTCCTGGAAAAAAGACGCGTTGAACGAACCAGAACGCGCCGGCCGCCATCACCACGATGGAACCGGCAAATGCAAACCGCCGGCCCGCAGCCTCGTTTCGCGCCCGCAGCGCCGCAAGCGCGGCCGCGACCACGGCGACGACCAGCAGCTGGCCGATCTCGACACCGACGTTGACCGCGAGCAGCGCCGACGCCAGCGCGCGGGCCGGCAGGTCCATCTCGCGCAGCACGTTGGCGTAGCCAAAGCCGTGGATCAGGCCGAAGGCACCGGCGATGAGCGCGCGCACGTCACGGCCGTCACGGATCAGCAGATTGTCGGCGCCGACGTAGACGATGCTCAGGGCAATCGCCGGCTCGATCAGGCGCGCGGGCGGGCTGATGACGTTGAGTGCCGCAAGCGACATGGTGATGCCCTGCGCCATTGTGAAGGACGTTACCAGGACGACGAGCTGCCGGGTGGTGCCGCCGAGCAGGAGCAGGCCAACCAGGAACAGGAGGTGATCGGGGCCCACCAGGATGTGGGTGATGCCCTCGGGCAGGAAGCGCCGCACCACGGCGAGGGTCCCCTGCGGCGTGCCGGTGAAGTACTCGAACCGCGTGCGGCCGGCGTCGAGGATTGCCTGCGTCAGCACGCGGCCCTCGTAGAGGTTGAGAAAAGTCTGGTGCTGCGGATCGTACGGGAACATCGACGCGGTGATGGTGACCCTGCCGGGCGCCCTGGCGAGCGCGTAGCGGATCGCCAGCTTGACCGACAAACGATCGGCCACGACCTGCGCCGACGACCATTGCGGCGTCAGCGGGACGCCATCGGCCGCCACCGCGAGCCGGCCGGCGAACAGGTTGGCGATTGCTGCCGCCTGCAGCGCCGCGACCGCCGGATCGAGCAGCCGCTCCGCGGGATCGATGTTCAAGTCGTGGCCGAGGTCGAAGATATGGGCGACCAGCGTACCTTCGATGGCGTCGGACGAGAGGCGCAAATCGAGATAGGTGAACGGGACCGGATGCGCCGCCGCCGCACGCGGCAAGAAGACCGTGGCGACGCCTACGAACAGAAGCAACCGCAGAACACGTTGAGCGCGCCGAGATGCATTTCTCCGCGGTGTTTGCGATCTCGGCGATTGCTTCCCTGGTCGTCGCACGGCGGCCAATGGTAACGTACGGCGTGGAGATCGGGTCCGGTGCCTTTCACTTCGCCCACCGGCTGAGCGTCGCCGCTCAGGTCGCGCTCGTCGATCGCTGCCGCGCGCTCATCGACGGCGCGGTGCCGGCCTATGTGCCGGTGGTCCGCGGCGGCGGCACGATGCACGTCCGCATGTTGTGCCTTGGCCGGCACTGGAACGGGAAGACCTATCGCTACGAGACGCACCGCTCCGACTTCGACAATCTCCCGGTGCCGCCGTTGCCGCCGCAGTTCGCGGGTTTGGCCTGCGACATCGCCCGCTCGGCGGGGATGACGCTGGCGGCGGACCTTTGCATCCTCAACTACTACGACCCCGACGGACGCATGGGCCTGCACCAGGACAAGGACGAAAGCGAGCGATCGATCGCCGCTGGGCTGCCGGTCGTCTCGGTCTCGCTGGGCGACACGGCGCGATTCATGTTCGGCGGCTTGCGGAGAAAGGATCCGGTCGAGTCGCGGCTGCTGGAGTCAGGCGACGCCTTCGTGTTCGGCGGCGCGGCGCGCCTGCGCTACCACGGCGTGTCGCGAATCATCCCCGATACCGCGCCACCCGAGCTCGGGCTGAGGGGCCGCTTCAACCTGACCTTCAGGCAGTACGACGTGTAAGGCGATCGCTCAAGCAGCCCACGAACGCGGAGGTGACCGAGCGGCCGTTCACGGCGAAGTGCGGGATGTAGTCGTCCTTCACGACGGACCAGGGCTGAATCATGCTGGCTCGATCGCGGGCGGCCGGCTCGAAGAGATACACCCCGCCAGCGCTGCGATACACGATCCAGGCGTGCTGGCGCGCGATCGACCGATCGCCAGCGCAGACGACGCGGCCGACAAAGAATTCCGCGTCGACGCCAATCTCGACCAACTTACGCCACGCCCACAACGCGAAGTCCTCGCAGTCGCCGCGTCGCAGGCGCTCGAAGTCCGAGGGCCGCTGCCAGACGTCGCGTTCGTGGAATTGATCGACGTCCGACACATACTCGCAGTTCTGCAGCCAGGCGATGATGTCGTCGATCGAGTGGACGGCGACGAGGCTGTCGCCGTCGAAATAATGGCCGAACGGGCAGCGGGAGCCGGGGCCGAAGGCGGTGGCGGGCACGTCCATCGGAATCCGTTCCCATGGAGATCCGGCAACCCAGGCCGACCGGAACCAGTGAATCAGCTGAGCGGGGTTGGTCACGTCCGACAAATGGATACGTAGATTTGAAGCGAATCGTTCCTTAGTGGTGCGACGATAGACTCCGACCCTTGAAAGCGCATCTTTCAGAAGCCGTGCTGGTCGTAAGTGCGTTCGCCTGCCTGACGGTGATCGCGACTTTTCCACTGCTGTTTCATCTCGGCCGTGCGCTCCCCGGCGACCTGGGCGATCCGCTGTTTACGAGCTGGGTGCTGGGCTGGGACGCCGACCGCCTGCTGCACGGCCTCCGCGGGTTCTGGGATGCGCCGATTCTGTTTCCAAGCCGCCACACGATGGCGTTCTCGGAGCACATGCTGGGGATCGCCGTCTTCGTCGCGCCGATCGTGTGGCTGACCGGCAACCCGATTCTCGGTTACGGCGTGGCGTTTCTCCTGACTTATGTTCTCGCCGGCTGCGGCATGTATCTGCTGGCGCGCGCGCTGACCGGACGTCGTGACGCGGCGTTCCTCGCCGGGCTCATGTTCGCCTTCTCACCCCTTCGCGCCCTGCATGTTTCGCACTTGCAGGTGCTGGCGTGGGGTTGGATGCCGATCGCGTTGTGGGGCCTTCACCGGTTCATGGCGACCTTGAAGGCATCCCCCCGTCTGCCTGCCGCCTGGCTGGCAGTGTTCGTGGCCGCGTTTACGATCGAGGCGCTCTCGAACGGGTATTTTCTCTACTACCTGACGATCGCGTCGGCGTTCGTCGTAACTGGGGAGCTCGCCCGCCGTTCGATGTCGGGCGCGGAGCGGCTGCGCACCATCGGCTCGCTGGCGGTCGCCGCCGCCTGCATCCTGGCCTGTATCGCGGCCGTGGCCGCCGCCTACCTGTCGGTGCGCCGGCAGTACGGATTTGTGCGGCCGTACGACGACTGGACAATCTTCAGCGCCAACGTGCGCTCGTATGTCTCCGCTCCACTGAATGCGCGCGTGTTGGCACCATGGCTACGCGGCGACAGCTTCCCCGAACGCCAGTTATTTCCCGGGCTGGTGATTCTGGCAGCGTCCGCGGCCGCTCTGTGGCCCGGCGGCGAACGGCGCCGCATGACGATCCTGTACGCGGCGCTGGCAGCGACCGCCTTTCTCTTATCGCTTGGCCCGGAGCCGGCCGCGTGGTCCCATCGGCTGCCGTGGGGCCCCTACCTCTGGATTGCGCGTGCGCTTCCTGGTATGGACGGTTTGCGGGTGCCGGCTCGCCTGAGCGTGATCGTGCTGATGGCGCTCTGCGTGCTCGCGGCGCTTGGTCTGACGCGGTTGCTGACCCAACTCCGGCCGGGCGCGCGGGCGATCGCGGCGATCTTGATCGGGTTGGCCGTGTTCGCCGAAGGGTGGTCCGGACCGGTTCGGATGGCGCCGGTCGACGCGCGGGGCCGTCCAGGCGATCGGGGAGCCCATCGGTGGCTGGCTCAGCAAACGCCGGGTGGCGCGATCGAGCTGCCGATCGTCGAATGGGCGATCGCGCCGACGCTGACGTATCAGTACGCGACCTTGGCGCATGACCATCCGATCGTCAACGGCTACAGCGGCTACGGGTCGGCGCTGCAGGAGTTTCTGGGCGGGGGCGCATCGCCGTTGAACGACCTCGAACGAATGGAGGATTCGCTGAACCTGCTGCGTGCGGTCGGCGTGCGCTATGTCCTCGTGCACCCGCGAGACTACGACGATCCCAGCCTTGGTGCGGCGACGATCGTGGCGATTCGCGCGCGCGGCGACCTCGCCTCGGAGGCCTTTCGATCGGACGATGTCGTTGCCTTTCGCCTTCGTGACGCCGATCCCCCACCGGCGCTGCCGGCCGCGGGCCGGCGACTGCCGTCCGGCGCATTTCGGGCGGACGCCTCCGATGCCGCCGACCGCGTGCCCTTCCTGTTCGACGGCGACGGCGACACACGCTGGTTGACCGGCCGCCCGCAGAACGGCGACGAGTGGATCCGGATCGCGTTCGATCGTGTCCGCGACGTGTCGCGATTCGAGCTGCAGACGGCGTCGCGCAGCTTTGGCGACTACCCGCGCGATCTGACAGTGGAGAGCGTCGGAGAGGACGGCATGCGGTCGGTGTTGTATCAGGGCGCGATGTTGACGCTGTACGGCCGCGCGCTCGCGCGCGGCGGAACCTCGCCGGCGATCGTCGTCGGCTTGCCATCGAATCACACCCGGACGCTGATCATCCGCCAGACCGGCCGCAGCCGCCGCTGGTTCTGGGCCGTTCACGAACTGGCGATCTTCGAGCGCTAGTGGTGACGAAGGCAGGAATCGCCGCGCTCATTCACGCAGCCGCCCGACATACAGATCGATCTCCGGCAGGTGCGTCTGCAGCGTGGCAACGACCCCGTGCTCGTCGGCCACGGCCTCGACCGAGCGATCGTCTGGCGACGCCGCGATCAAGATCGATGGACCGGCGCGCCGCCACAGTGGATCGGTTTCTTCCGAGCGGTAGGCGAGCCCGAAGACCCGCGTCGGCGCGTGCGTCCGCGACAACGCGAGGTTGGCATGAAAGACCGCCGGCCACACGCGCCAGTAGTCACCTGCCACGACGGTGGCGCCGCTGGACAGCACTGCGGCGGTCCTTCCTCCGAAACGGCTGTCGATGTCCCGTTCGACTCGAGCGAGCGATGGCACGCCGTAACCAGCGACCACGGCCGCGGCCCACACCGCCAGCGCCGCTCCGGTCAGTGCCCGGGTTCGCTTCGTGAACAGCGCCGCGACCACCATCGAGACGCCGACGCCCGCAATCATCAGCGTCGGGTACATGTAACGAAACACATAGCGGTTCATCCCGACCCAGAGCGACGTGCCGACGACCAGCCATGTTCCGACCGCCATCGCACAGATCGCGGCGGCGGGTCGCCAAGGCGGGAAGGCGTCCCTGCGCAACAGCCACGCCGTTGCCACGGCAGTAGCGACGGCGACGACGATGACCGCCTCAGGCCTGGCGGTCACTCCAGGCAGTCCCTGGAGCAACTGCCGCCAGCCGTCGAACCACTGATGCGGCGCCGCCAGGGAAGCCACGGTACGTGCGGTGGCGCCGTATCTGGCGGTCAGAGACACGATCACGGTTCCGGTCGCCGTGAGCGCCAGAAGGCGAACCGTCCTGGATCCCACAGTAACAGCAGCGATCGCGAGCATCAGACCGACGCCGATGTTGACCCAGCAGGCCAGCGTTACAAGGAGGAGCGCCATGATGCTGGCGGGCGGACCCTGCGCGTCTGCCGCGAGGATGAGCGAGGCAAACCCCAGCGTGATCGACAACCCGTACGGCTGCGCCACGAGCCAGTCGAATTGCACCGCCGGTGTGGCAACGAGAAGGAACAGCGTGTTGGTGCAGGCACCGATCGCCGGCCATGCACCGGCGGCTCCGGTCAGGAAGCGCGCCATGACGAACGGCGCGAGCAGCGCGGCGGCGGTCATCATCCATCCCTGCGCGAGCAGGTTGGCCAGCGGATGGCGGATCGGCACGGCGGCGAGCGGCACGAGCATGCCGAAGCGATCCTGTCCCCAGAAGAACGGCGTCCATCGCTGCGTGCTGATCAGGACGGTCAGCAGCGAGTCGGCGTGTTGAAACTGATGGAGCGTGCCGAGACCCATCCATGCGGCAAGGCCGGCGGCCAGGACCACCACGGGGAGCCACGGCTGGCGGAGGGGAGCAGACAACGCGGTTGTTGTACCACGGCGTGTTCGAGGCCGTGCGGACCTACTGTTTTCCCGGCAGTCTTCGCGGGCTCCGCGCCCTCCCTCTTATTCATATCGCAGCGCCAGCACGGGGTTGACGCGGGTCGCGCGGCGAGCGGGGATGTAACCGGCCAACGCGGCGACCGATGCCAGCAGCGCGCAGGCGCCGGCGATCGTCACCGGGTCGTTTCCGGTGACACCATACAGCTGGCTGCCGACAAAGCGGCCGAGCCCCCACGACGCGACCAGCCCGAGAGCGAGGCCCGATCCCACCAGGACCACCACTTCGCGCATCACCAGCCAGATGACATCGCCGGCCACGGCGCCGAGCGCCATGCGCACGCCGATCTCCCGCGTGCGCCGCGCCACGGTGTAAGCCATCACGCCATAGAGACCGATGACCGCGAGCATCGTTGCCAGCACGCCGAACGCGGTGGACAGCGTCGCGATCAGACGATCGTTCAGCAGCGACTGATCGATCTGGTGCTCCAGCGTCCGCAGGTTGTAGATCGGAATGTTGGAGTCGAGCTGTCG
>DATASG010000316.1:0-6053 GCA_036269295.1 Vicinamibacterales bacterium
CGGGTCGCGCGGCAGCCGGCCGCGGTCGCCGGTAATGTCGTCGATGGTGACGCCGGACGGCGTCAGCCGCGCCGTCACCCGATCGCCCGGCTCGTGCAGCGCAAAGCCGAGCACGTCGAATCCGCACGCGACATTCGACACCGTCGCCGGGGCAAACGCGGTCACGGCATCGATCACAGCGGTCATCTTATCAAGGTGCTCGAGAACCTCGAGAACCCTTCAGCGCCGATATCGCTGGCGAATGGTCGGGATCAGGTACTCGCGGAAGGCGCGCTCGAAGTCGTACTGCGGCGCGAAGCCCCAGTCCCGGCGCGCGGCGGAATCGTCCACCGCGGCCGGCCACGAGTCGACGATCCCCTGCCGCTTGGCGTCCACCTTGTAACCGATCGCTGCGTCCGGAAACGCGGCCAGGACGACCTCGCGGATCTCAGCCGCGGACGGGTTGAAGGCCGCGAGATTGTAGGCGCTGCGGGTGAGCCGGTGGCGTGGCGAGGCGGCCAGCGCCAGCAGCGCGTCGACCCCGTCCGGCATCGCCATGAACGGGATCGTGGTGTCGGCACGGACGAAGCAGTCGTAGACCTCGCCCCTGGCGGCGGCGTGAATCATCTCCGGCGCGTAGTCCGAGGTGCCGCCGGACGGCAGCGTCATCGCCGAGATCAAGCCGGGGAAACGGACGCAGCGGAAGTCGACGCGGCCGATGGCGTCGGCAGACAGCTGCTTGTAGTGGTGCGCGTAGTAGTCGCCCAGTTGCTCGCAGTACAGCTTGTTGCACCCGTACATCGTCGTCGGGTGCGCGAACTGGTCCTCGCTGACCGCGCCCGCGCGCGCCTTGGTCGTGAGATCGGGAAGGCCGAAGGCGGCGATCGACGAGGGATAGATGAAGATGACGGGACGGCCGTGCGATTCACCCTGGTGCTGCGCGAACTCCAGCAGGTTCAGCGTCCCCTCGACGTTGACATGATGGGCCGTGACCGGGGTGAATTCGGAGCGGGTCGAGAGCAGCGCCGCCAGGTGAAAGATGCGGTCGACCTCGAACTCCGCGAGGACGCGGTCGAGCAGCGCGAGGTCGGTGATCGACCCGGTGAACTCGCGGGTCACAAGCGGCGCCAGCGAGGCGTCGAGCGGGCTGACGTCGAGGGTGATGATCAGCGATCCGGCGCCGGAAAGGCGTGTGACCAGCCCGTGGCCAATCTCGCCGCCGGCGCCGGTGATCAGGACGACCGGTTTACGCATTCCCGGTCCCCGTCTCCGCCCGATCGGCGCGCGCCGTCATCAGCATGTTGGCCGAGGTGTAGATGACCACCACCACCACCAGCCAGCGGACGGCGTCGAGCGACATCGACTCCACCACGTAGGCCGCGATCAGGACCGCCGGCAGGCCGCCGAGCGCGAGCCCGAGCGTCGCGCGCACGTCATAGGTCCGCGTCCGCACGAAGCGCACGCTGCTGATCGGCATCAGGAACGCGCACGACCCCATCATGATCGGAAACGCCGCGGTCGGCTTCATGCCAAGCAGGCTGACCAGGATCATGCACGGCGCGTAGAGGCCGATGCCGAGCATCATCAGCACGCCGAGGACGAAATTGCCGGCGAGACCAATCCACAAGCGCGTCCCCACCAGCCCGAGGGCGTTGCCGCCGCCGGGGACGACATTGAGCTGGGTCATCAGCATCAGCGCCGCCGCGCCCAGCAGGGCGATGCCCATCCCGATCTGAATCTTGCGCCGCGGCCAATGCACCACCAGGCCGACGCCGACCCAGGAGCCGATCGACGCGGCGACGATCATCAGGATCAGCGTCGCCGGATCGACCGGCACCAGCTTGGTGTAGATGAACGCCTGGGCGATGGTCGACAGGGCGTGACCGACGTTGAGGGTGCCGGGAATCAGCTTGACCGGCACCATGTTCCGAAGCTTGTAGACCGCGGTGGTCGTCGCAAAGGATCCGATGCCGAGCGTGTCGAAGAAGGCGGTCACGAAACCGATCGCGGACTGGAACGCGGTCGGCATCGCCAGCCCGCCGCGGAACACGGTCACCGAGTAGATCACCAGCATTACCGCGAGGCCGCCGAACAGCAGCGCCTTAGCGTCCACGAATGAATTCATTGGTATAGGTTTTCGACACGTCGACGGTCGCGGCGCGCACTTTGTCCATCGAGCCGGCGAGCAGGGTCCGCACGACCTCGGGCCCCTCCGCCGGCATCGCGCCATCCGGCGAGAACATCGGCATCGAGGCGGCGAGCGCCTCGACGTAGAGCGCGTCGTCCTCCCCTCGGAACGTCTTCGGCGTCTTGTCCGCGATTTCCTGCGGCGTGCGCGTCTGCATCCAGGCCAGGGTCCGGGCGATCGCGCGCGCCAGGCGCTGAGTCGTGTCGCGATTGGCGCGGATCCACTCGCCTTTTGCGTACAGCACCGACGCCGGATAGGCGTGGGTGCCCAGGGCGGCGTTGACGCCCTCGGCGGTCCGCAGATCGGCGAGCACGCGGACGGTGGGATTGCGGCGATGCACCAGCGTGAAAGCCGGATCGGCGACCATGCCGACGTCGACCTTGCCGTGCTCGAGCGCCGCGATCGCGGTCGCCGCGCTGCCGATGGCGGTGATGCTGACCGCGTCGGGCGCCAGGCCGTTGCGCTGCAGGATGTAGGTCAGCAGCATCTGCGAGGAGGAGCCCGCCGTCGTGACGCCGGCGATGTGTCCTTTCAGAGCGGCAATCGTCGAGAGCGCGGCCGCGCCCTGGGGCGAGGTCACGAGCACGAGCCCGGGAAACCTGAGCATGGTCACAAAGGCGACGAACTCGCGGCCTTCGGCCGCCATCTGGATCGTGTGATCGTAGAAGCCTGACACCACGTCGGCGCTGCCGCCCACCGCCGCCTGCAGCGCCTTGGCGCCGCCGGCGAAGTCCTGCAGCTCCGCTTCGATGCCTTCCTGGCGGTAGAAGCCGAGCTCCTCGGCCAGCGTGGTCGGGAGATACACCATCTGGTTCTGCCCGCCGACAGCGATTCGCACGTGCCGAAGACCGTTGTCGGGGCGACTGGCGCAACTCGAACTACCAATCAACACCAAGGACACCAAGGACACCAAGGCAACGATCGTTCGAAACCTTTGTGTCCTACGTGTTTTTTGTGCCGTTGTAATGATCACACCTTCCACCGGAGCAACCATCGCTCCAAACGTGTCACGCCCGCGCTGACGGCGACGACAACCAGTGCCAGCACGGTCATGCCGGCGAACACACCAGTGGTGTCGAACGTTCCTTCGGCCTGAGAAATCACGTAGCCGAGACCGCGCGTCGAGCCCAGATACTCTCCCACAACCGCGCCCACCATCGCGAATCCGAGGCTGGTCTGGAGGCTCGAAAAGATCCAGGTCAGCGCGCTCGGGATGAGCACGTGGCGGACGAGCTGACGCTCGGAGGCGCCGAGCATGCGGACGTTGTCGACCAGGACCCGATCGACATCCCGAACGCCCTGGTAGGTGTTGAAGAACATCACGAAAAACACGAGCGTGACGGCGAGCGCGACCTTCGACCAGATGCCGAGGCCGAACCACAGCAGGAACAACGGCGCGAGCACGACCCGGGGCACCGCGTTGAGCATTTTGATGTAGGGATCGAGGATGCTGGCCAGCATCGGCGAACGGCCCAGGGAGAAGCCGAGCGAGATGCCCATCGCCGCGCCGACCAGCAGACCGAGCAGCGACTCCTCGAGGGTCACCGCCAGGTGGCCCCACAGCGATCCGGTCAGGATCCATTGCCCGATCCGCTGAGCGATGTCGGAGGGGCGGCTGACGAAGAAGGCATCGAGCAGCTTCAGCGAGACCAGCGTTTGCCAGAACGCCAGCGCGGTGACCCCCAGGACGACCTGCCAGAACAGCACTGCGGAGGCCGACGGACTCGTCCTACGCACGTCCCGGCTCCACCGTGCGCTGACTCCTGAGGACCTGCTCGCGGAGCACCGCCCAGATCGCGCGGTAGAGGTCAACGAACGCCGGCGTGGTGCGCAGCTCCATCAGATCGCGTGGACGCGGCAGCGTCACCGTGTGGCGAGCGACGATGCGCGCCGCCGGACCGGCGGAGAGAACGATGACCTCATCGGCAAGCGTAATCGCCTCTTCGAGATCGTGGGTCACGAAGACGACGGTCTTGCGAGAAACGGTGTCGGGACCCCCTTCCCACAGCTCCAGCAGCTCCGTCTCCATCCGTTGACGGGTGTGCACGTCGAGCGCGCTGAATGGCTCGTCCATCAGCACGATGCTGCGATCGATAATCCAGTTCTGCGCCATGACGACGCGCTTGCGCATCCCACCGCTCAGCTGCGAGGGATAGTGCGCGCCGAACGCCGACAGCCCGACCCGCATCAGCCACCCGTCGGCGCGCGCACACGCATCCGCCTGCGGCATCCCGCCGAGCGTCAGCCCGAGCGCCACATTCTCCCGAACGGTCTTCCACGGCAGCAGCGCGTCCTGCTGGAACATGTAGGTCGCGCGCCGGTTGAGCCCGGCCAGCGCCTCGCCGCCGACCCGCACGCTGCCGCTTGACGGCGCCAGGAGGCCGGCCGCGAGGTTGAGCAGCGTCGACTTGCCGCAGCCGCTCGGCCCGACAATGGCCGTGAAGCATCCGGCGGAGATCGACAGCGAGATGTCGTCCAGCGCGCGGTAGCCGCGACCGTCGGGGGTTGTGAAATCCCGCGAGACGTGCTCGAGCTCGACGGCGATCATGCGGCGCCCTGGGGGTCGCGTAGGTCGGGCAGGTCCCGCAGAAAACGCTCCGCGAGCGCGGTGACTTCATCGGCTGTCGCACGTTCGCTGTGCGGGGCGTGGCCGCCTTCGGACAAGAGTGCGAAATGACGCAGGGCTCGTGTGTCGCGGCTCAATGCCTCGCGCATCGCATCCAGCTCGCCCGGCTCGGTCCGGGGATCGCGCGCACCGTGGATGACCAGCGTCGGCAGGCGAAGGCCGCCGAGCCGGCCGCCGTACAGATCCGCGGCTGCCGCCGGCGAATCGTTCGCGATCCGCAGCCAGGCGTCGCCGTTGGTCCGGATGAGATCGCGCCAGAGGTCGCCGTGCTCTCGCGCAAGCACGCTCGTCACGCGCTCGCCGAGCCCGTCCGGGTTGTCCATCATCGTCTCGAAGAACTCGCGCGACCCCGGCTTGCGCCGGACGAAATGCGCGGCTTCGACAATCAGGCCGCTCAGCCGATCGGGATCGGCCAGCCCCATCAGCAACGCGATGACGGCGCCGTCGCTGTGCCCCCACACCACGGGACGATCGAGCCCCAGCCCGTCGATCACCGCCAACGTCTCGGCCGCGGCGCGATGGTGGAAGTCCGTCGCCTGCCGTTCGATTCGTCCCGATCGCCCGTAGCCCGTGCGATCGGGGACGACGAGCCGATGGCTCGTCCCAAGGGTCGCGATCTGGCGCTGGAACGGATAGATCTCATACCCCCAACCGCCGTGAAGGATCACAATCGGCCGTCCCGCTCCGGTGTCACGGTAATGCACGCGGACCGGTGAGACGTCGGGAGCGAGGGCGGACGAGAGAAGATCGATGAACGGCACGAATGGCTCGAACGCCTATGCTAAGGTAACAGGCCACCAGGTTATGACCAAGACCGTATTCGTCCTCGTGGCGCTTGCGGGAGCTGTCGCCGCGGCGCAGCCGCCGGTGTTGACGCCGGCACAGACGCTCGAGCGCCGCGGCATCGGCGAGCTCGAGCTGTCACCCGACGGCACGCGAGTCGTGTTCACGGTGACCGAACCGGTCAAGGGCGCAGCGCGGCAGCGCAACATCTGGCTGCTCGACCTCGCCAGCCAGCAGGTCCGCCAGCTCACGTTCTCCGCCAAGAGCGACTCATCGCCGCGGTGGGCGCCCGATGGCCGCGACATCGCCTTCCTCTCCGACCGCGACGGCGCGGCGCAGCTCTACCTGCTGCCGATGCGCGGCGGGGAGTCGCAACGCCTGACCGATCGCCGGGAGAAAGTCGACGCGTTTCGCTGGTCCCCCGACGGCCGGCAGATCGCGCTGCTGATGGCGGAGCCAAAGCCCGAGGCGCTGCAG
>DATASG010000317.1:0-3393 GCA_036269295.1 Vicinamibacterales bacterium
GCACCAACGAGATCAACCGCATGCTGGTGCCGACGCGCCTGCTCAGGCAGCAGCCGCAGCTGTTCAACGCCGACAGCGCGCGGGCGGCGCTTGACGTTGACGCCTCAGCCCTGCCGGCTTCGCTCGGCCACGATCCATCGAGCGACGGCGGGCTGAATGCCGAGCGGGACTATGTCGCCAGGCTCAAGCGGCTGAGCATTGCATTGCTCGGCAGCGCCGCCGTGACCTACGGCGATTCGCTCAAAGATGAGCAGGAAGTGCTGGCGCAGATCGCCGACATCGTCATCGAGGCCTACGCCACCGAAAGCGCGATCGCACGCGCCGAGAAGATGGCCTCGAACGGCGACCGCCGCGCCGCGCTTGCCGCCGACATCGCGGCCGTCTACACCAACGACGCATCGGACCGGATCGCCGCCGCGTCTCGGCAGGTCGTGGCCGCGCTCCAGACCTGCACCGGCGACGGTGCGCTCGCCGCCGGCGTTAAGAAACTGGTGGCTTACGCCGGCATCGACGCGATCCCCGCACGCCGCCGGATCGCGAACGCCGTCATCGACGCCGGCAAATACCCGCTGTGATGTCCGGGTCTGGCTACGCGCTCGTCGTCCTCTTCGCCATCAACCTGATGAATTTCTTCGACCGTCAGCTGCTGGGCGGCGTGGGAGAGGGCATCCGTCGCGAGTGGGCGCTCAGTGACACCGCGCTCGGGTTGCTTGGAACCGTCTTCACCCTCCTCTATGCGGTGGTCGGCCTGCCGCTCGGCCGGATGTCGGACACAATCGCGCGCCGCAAGATCCTCGCCGCCGGGGTGTTCGTCTGGAGCCTGCTGACCGCCTTGTCCGGTGTCGCCCGCAGCTTCTCGCAGCTGATCGTGGCGCGCCTCGGGGTCGGCGTCGGCGAAGCGACCTGCTCGCCGGCATCGACCTCGCTCATCGGCGACCTGTATCCGTCGACGGCACGCGCGCGTGCGGTCGCGGTCTGGATGCTCGGCCTGCCGCTCGGCCTCGGCCTGGCCAACGGCGCCGGCGGCTGGATCCTGCAGAACTGGGGCTGGCGCAACGCCTTCTACATCGCCGCGGTGCCCGGCATCCTGTGCGCGATGGCGGCGTGGGGCATCCGGGAACCGCCGCGAGGCACGCTCGAACAGCACCTGGTCGGCGAGCGGCGGCGCCCGGGTAATCCCTACGCGCTCGTGCTCTCGATTCCGACGATGCTCTGGATCATCGTGTCGGGGGCGTTGCACAACTTCAACATGTACGCGCTCGGCGCGTTCGTGTCGCCGTTCCTCGCCCGCTTCCACCACATGACTTTCGTCCACGCCGGCTGGGTCGCCGCCTGCGTCTACGGATTCTCCGGCATCGGCGGCCTGACGATTGGCGGCTGGCTGGCGGATCGGCTGTACGCCAGGCGCGTCGACGGCCGCCTCATCGTCGGCACCGCGTCGATCGTGATGTGCACGCCGCTGATGTTTCTCGGGCTCGGTCGGCCGGCCGGCGACGTCCTCGGCTTCACGCTGCTGATGGGCCTCGGCGTCGGCGTCATGTTCGCTTATTACTCCACCGTCTACTCGACTATTCACGACGTCGTCGAACCGTCGCTGCGGGGGACGGCGATGGCGCTGTATTTCTTCGCGATGTACGTGCTCGGCGCGTCGATGGGCCCGGTCGGGACCGGGCTCGCCAGCGACTACTTCACGTTCCAGAAGGCGAGCGCCGCCGGGGCGGTGGCGCCGCTGCCGTTCGGACAGATCATGATGGCCGAGCTCCGCAGCCTGGTCGGCGAATCGAAAGGGTTCAACCTGAGGGCGCTCGAGCCGTACCGCGCCGCGGGGCTGCACCAGGCGATGTACATCGTTCCCATCCTCGCCGCCGTCCTGGCCGTCGTCCTGTTCGCGGCGTCGCGCACGGTGACGAAGGACGTCGCGCGGCTGCAAGCCTGGATGAAAACGACCGAAGCCAAGGCGTCGTAACTTGGTGGATTCCGTGTAGGACGTGTCAGACCCACCCTACGACCCGACGGCGCGTTATTCAGCCCTGGACGGGCTCGACCACTCTACCGGGATCGTCGCGCTGCTTGCGAGTGCGATGATCGGCCTCGATCTCTACTTCTGGTGGTTGACCGGCTTCGCCGCGCTCTGGGTGGCCATCTCGTTCTGGAAGTCTCGCCCGTGAAGCTGGGCGGCAAGATAGTCGTCGTCACCGGTGGCGGGAGCGGCATCGGCCGCGCGCTGTGCCGACGGTTCGCCGCTGAGAAGGCGAAGGCGATCGTGGTCGCCGACGTGAACCTCGCTGCGGCGCGGCAGGTCGCCGACGAGATCGGCGGAACCGCCGTCCTCACCGACGTTTCGCGGGAGGCGGACGTGGTCGCGCTCGCGACCCAGACGATCGCGCGTCACGGCGGGATCGATCTCTTCTGCTCCAACGCGGGCGTCGCCGTCAACGGCGACGAGCACACGCCCGACGCCGAATGGGCGCGATGCTGGGACGTCAATGTGATGGCCCACGTCTACGCCGCGCGCGCCGTGATCCCGCACATGCTCGAGCGCGGCGGCGGCTACCTGCTGCAAACCGTGTCGGCCGCCGGCCTGCTGACGCATCCGCAGTCGGCCACTTACGCCGTGACCAAGCACGCCTCGCTGGCGTTTGCCGAGTGGCTCTCGATCACCTACGGCGATCGCGGAATCATCGTCTCGGCGCTGTGCCCTCAGGGCGTGCGCACCGACATGCTGCGGCGCGCGGAGGCGGAAGGCACGCGAAGATCGTTCCTGCTCGATTCCGCGCTCGAGCCCGAGCAGGTATCGGAAGACGTGGTGCAGGGTTTGGAGGCGGAGCGCTTTCTGATCCTGCCGCACGGAGAAGTGGCGGAATACGCGCGCCGGAGAGCCACCGACCACGATCGCTGGCTGCGGGGTATGCGTCGCCTTCGATGATGGAGGCTTGGGTAAGTACGAAAGTACGAAGTACGAAGTACGGGTGGCCCGGCTTTTGATTCTCACGACTGGCATGATTACGCCACCGCCCGAAGACCTCTTCGAGCGCTCGTTTCGGTTCGCCTGCGATGTCTACGACTATTGTGAAGACCTGGTGAGTCTTAGAGGCTTGCCGTGCCGGCTGGCCTATCAATTGTTTGATGCCGCTGGCTCCGTCGGTGCCAACCGCGCCGAGTCAAAATCTTCGTACACCGACAAGGAATTCGCTGCGAAAAATGCGATCTGCCTGAAGGAGTGCCGCGAGGCCAGATTCTGGCTCAGGGTCGCGGAGGCAAAGCGTCTTGGGAAGGAGAGCCTCCGCACGCGGCTCCTTCACGAGTCCAACGAATTGGTCGCAATCTACGCGGCGATCGTAAGAAAGCTGAAGGGCAAGTAACTTCGTACCACGTACTTCGAACACGTACTTC
>DATASG010000318.1:0-10621 GCA_036269295.1 Vicinamibacterales bacterium
CCAGGCGAAGCGTTGACTCATACGACAGCAATCGCAATGCCATCGATACGATCGCAACTCGCCCGGCCCACCTTGTCCGGATCGGTTTTTTGAACTACAAATGGATGTGGTGAAACCGGGCAGGCCGCCGACCGTTCACAAGGGAGAAGACTCCGTCACGATCGTGCTGGACGTCGCTCCAACACCGAGCGTCACGCCGATTCGTCTCGTGCTGCGGTGCGAGCGGAGCGGCGAGATCTTCGCGTCGATCGATCGCGGCGACCGCGGCGGCTCTTAGCGACGGCGCGCAAGCGCGAATTCGCGATGAGCTCCGCGCCGAGACCGGCGATCGCCGATATTTTCACGCGCTCTCCCCTACGACTTCTTGCGGCCCACCACGTCCACTTTGCCGGTGACCACCGCGCCGTCCGCCATCAACAGCAGCGGCGTGGCGATGTCGCCTTTGACGGAGCCGGTCGCGTGCAGATCGACCTTCACGCCCGCAAGGACATTGCCGGCGACTTCCCCGCTGATGACGATGGTTTGCGCCACCAGGTCGGCCTGGATCGACGCGCCGCTGCCAATCGTCAGGTCGTGATCGCCGAGCTCGATCGTCCCTTCCACGCGGCCGTCGATGGTCAGGTTCTCGGTGCTGGTGATCTTGCCTTGGATCAACAGCGCCTTCCCGACCCACGCGGCCATGCGGCGTTCCGTCGATCCGTCTCCATTCGCCATGCGTTCCTCACTCCACCTTGGGGGTCCTGGAAGTATAGCGGGAGGAAGCGCCTGGATCAGCCGCCGCTTTCATTCTCTTTGATACGCGCCTTCACAAGCTTTCGCACCAATGCTGCGGGGAGCGGCGCGTCTGGCTGAAACCGGATCGTGCCCGTGCTGGTGTCGTAGCCCGCGAGCTCTTCCTTATGGTCCGCCACCGTCGAATTGCTCAACAGGTAGAACGAGCAGTGATGGCGCGTCGCGCCGAAGCCGACCAGCATGCCGTGCTGCCGGAACGTCGGGATGCGATAGCTGATCACTTCCTCCGCTTTGGGAGCCGCCGCCCTGATGATCCCGCGCAGCCGCTGCAGCGCCGCCCTCTTGTCGGCGTGCTTGACCCTCGCCAGGTATTCGTCGATCGACTTGGGCTTATCGGCCATTGGCGAAGAACTCCTCCAGTACCGGCACGACGACCTTGGCCTTCACCATGTGCGTCTGGCCCGGCAGCGTGCGATAGGTCGAGTCCGGCAGCGCCGCCGCGAGTGCCTTCATGCCGTTTCGTATCCAGGCCGGGCTCTTCCCTCCGTCGATCGCCAGCACCGGCATGGTCGCGCCGCTCCAGCGCCTGGACTGGAGCGGCGTGCCATGCTGGTTCGGCTCGACAATCGTGATGTCGTACGGGAGCGTATGCGCGACGGCGGTGAGTTTTTTCCAGACCGGCATCAAGCGCATGAGCGTGATGCCGAACGCCGGCACGCCGACGAGCCCGAGGAACATCTTGACCGCGTCGCCGCGGCGATTCTCGGCGACCGCCTGCTCGAGGCGCGACCGGAAATCCGGTGGAAGAGGGGCATGCGTGTCATCGACGATGAAGGGCGCCTCGTAGAGCGCCATCTTGGCCACGCCCGGTAGCCGGCTCGCCGCTTCGAGGGAGAGCGCCGCGCCGGAGGAGACTCCGCACAGCATCGCGCGGCCCCCCGCCTCCTGCATCAGGGCCGCGATGTCCTCCACCTCCCGCTCGACGGCATACGGCAGGGTGTTGCCGCTATCGCCGCGGCCGCGGCGGTCGTAGGTGAAGACCGTGAAGTGTTCCTTGAGGAGCGAGGCCACCGGAGCGCTCGGGCCGGACGCCCGATAGCAAAGGGCGCCATCGACGAAGATCACTGCCGGCCCCTGCCCTGCCTTGTCGAAAGCGATCCGCGTCCCGTCCCTCGATGTCGTGGTCGTCATCGGCTGTAATGTCCCCTTTCAGGGACTGGTCGAACGGGCGGACGGAGGATCGACACCCCCGAGTAGACTCTTCCACATGCGGTCCATCTGGCACAACATGCCGCGGCGCTCGTTCGCGCTCTTGCTGGCGGCGGTCTTCATGACGTTTCTGCCGATCGGGTTCCTCAGCGACGTCTACAGCCTGGGCTCGGACTCTCCGGCCCGGCTGCTGACGGTAGTCGCCTTCTCCGGCTTGATCGCCATCAGCTTCCTGTACTCGATCCGGATCGACCGCCGGTTCCTGCCGCTGGTGATCGCGGTCCAGATCGCCTTCCTGCTGTTGCCCACCAGCGCGCCGCGCACGACGCGCCCCGCGATCGTCGACAGCGCGATGCGCGGGCGGCTCACATTCGACGCGCTCGCCACCGGCGCGTCGGTCATCGTCGCCTACATTTTCTTCATGAGGCTCTTCCGGCGCGAGGGCACGCGCTACTTCCGCGCCCACGCGGAGATCGAGCTCGCGCGTCAGATTCACCAGTTGCTGGTTCCGCGTATCGAGACGCGAATCGGGAGCTTCGAGTTCTATGGCGGGTCGCTGCCGAGCGGCGAGGTCGGCGGCGACCTCGTCGATCTGGTCGAGGTGGACGGCTGCTGGATTGGCTACCTTGCCGACGTGTCAGGGCACGGCGTCGGCTCCGGCCTGCTGATGGGCATGGTGAAGAGCGCGGCGCGGATCAAGCTCCTGACGGTCGCGCCGTTATCCGCGCTGCTCGACGATCTCAACCAGGCGCTGGTGCCGGTGAGAAAGCCGGGCATGTACGTGACCATGGCGTGTTTGCGCTACGACCAGGCCGCCGGCCTGGAATTCTCGCTGGCGGGTCACCTGCCGATGCTGCACTACCAGGCCGCGACCGGTACTGTCGTGGAGCGCTCGATCGCGCAGCTGCCGATCGCGATGTTCGAGGCCAGCCGCTACTCGGCCCAGCCAGTATCCTTCGCGTCTGGCGATCTGTTCGTGCTGGTGACCGACGGGCTCACGGAAGTGTTCGACGCCGCGGACGTCCAGCTCGGACTCGATCCGCTGAAGGAAACGATTCGCAGCGGTGCTCGCCTCCCGCTCGCCCTGCTCTTCGACGCCCTGGTCGCCACCGCTCGCAATCACGGTGAGCAGACCGACGATCAGACGGCGCTGCTCCTGCGCTGCTCGTAGTGGACCGTACACACGCGGAGGATTTATCCAGGCTTCTCCGCGAGTTCAGCGGGTTCCGCGTTGATCGTTGTGGTTCCTGATTACTGAATCTGCGAGGACAGGCCGCTAGGTCTACGCCCGGACGCGCGCCGGACGGCGCCACACGTTGGCCAGCAGGGCCGTCGTCACCTGATAGCACTCGCACGACACCGCCTCGAGCGGGCCGCCCTTCAGGATCGAGATCTGCCCCCGGCGATAGGTGATCAGCCCCGCACGCTGCAGAATGCCGGCGACGATCGTCACCGTCGGACGCGCCGCGCCGAGCATCATCGCCAGAAACTCCTGGGTGAGCGGGAAGTGATCGGCGCCGACGCGATCGCGCGCGGTAAGCAGCCACCGCGCCAGCCGCTGCTCGACGCTGTGGGTGGCGTTGCACGCGGTTGACTGCATGACAACGCCGGTCAGCGCGTGGGAGAATCTCGACACGACCTCGTACAGCGCACCGTGCCGCTCGATCTCGCGCCTGAAGGTCGCCGCCGGGAGCCGGTCGCACTTCTCGCTCGCCATCTGCACCATCGTCAGCGTCGGCTCACGATAGCCGGCGGCGATCGCCGATCCGCCGACCATCCCTTCGTTGCCGATGGTCGCGACCTCCACCATGTCGCCGTTGGCCAGCACCGTGACCACCGAGATGAAGCCGCCTCCTGGAAAGTACACGAAGTCGACGGCCTCGCCCGGTTTGTAGAGGACCTGCTTGAGCACCAGCGGGTACGGTTCCAGATGCGGCGCGAGACGGCGGTACTCGTCCGGCGGCAATGACGCCAGCAGGCGGTTCGCGATCGTGGATGGTCCGGGTGATCCCGAGGATCGGCGTTTTGCCATGGTCGCGGCCTCTTCCCCGGCCTCAGCCGGATGAATGAGCGTTCGCGAACCAGGCACTGCCCTACTTTCAGGGCGAGGCTAGCGGGGCTCTCTCTTAATTGGAGCAACCACAGTATCACTTCCGACGGGGCTTGTTTGTAAGGTATCGAACAGACCAGACCTTGAACTTCTCTGGATTACGGATGAGTAACCGTGACCGTGTAGCTGACCGGAGCTGATTGATTGCCGACATCGTGCACGTCGACGCAGAGCAGGCCTGGGCTGAGAATGCCGGAGAGCTGCACGCTGCCGCCCGCCGCGGTCAGGGTCGAAGCGCCGCTCATCGCTGGACACAGGCCGTTCGCCGGAATGCCGACGCTGACGCCCATCACGATCGTCGCCGGCGGCGCCGCGGCGGTCAGCGTCACGTCGACGGTCCCGGTTGTCGTGATCGTAAAGCTGTGAAAGTCTCGCCCGCCCACGGCTACGGTGCCGTTGAACGTGTCCGTTGTCCTCGGCACCGTGGGCGTCGTCGTGGGTGTCGAGGGGCTGCTGCCACACGCCGCGGCGCCGATCAGGAACGTGAGCGCCAGGCCGAGTCGACCGAGAAGCCGTGCCTGCCCGCACTTCCGCTCCTGCCTCACCTGCGCCTCCTGTCCAACCCGCCGGTCCCGCCCGTCCCGTCCATCCCGCCCGTCCTGCGCATCCAGCCCTGTTGTCCCCATCACTTCACCGTGAGGGTCACAGCGCCGAAATGCGCCAACGACGTGCCGGCGGTGCCGCTCACCGTCACTGTGTAGCTGCCCGACGGGGTGCCGCCGGTGGTCGACGGCGCCGCCGCACCGGTGCCGGTCAGCGTCACCAGCTGCGGGCTGCCCGATGCATCATCGACAAACGACAGCGACCCGGTGCGCGATCCGGTCCCTGTCGGCGTAAAAGTGACCGACACACCACAGCTCGCACCGGCCGCGAGGGTCGTGCCGCAGTTGCTGACGGAGGCGAAGTCGCCGGACGTCGTGATGCTGGTGATGTTGAGCGTGTCGGCCCCGGTGTTCGTGAGCGACACCAGCTGCGCCGGTGCCGTGGTGTTGAGCGTCTGCGACGCGAAGGTCAACGTCGACGGAAACACGCCGATGCCGGACGCCAGCGTGGTGATGACGCGCGCGCGCACCGGCGCGGACGCCGATGCCGTTGCCGACGCGGTCGAGACGGTGGAAATCGTCAGCGTCGACTTCGCCCCGTTCGCGCCGGGAGTCACCGACGGCGGATCGAACGTGCAGGTTGTCTGCGCGGGCAAATTGCCGCTGGTGCAGCTCAAGGTGACCACTGAGTTGTAGGCGCCGACCTGCGGTGCCACCGTGACAATATGCCGGCTCGACTGTCCGGCCGTTACGGAGGCGTTGTCCGGCGTCACGCTCAGCGCGAAATCGGTCACCGAGATCTGCATGTCGACGGCACCGGAGTAGCTGAGACCGTTGTTGCTCGCCGCCACTGAAACGGCGTTGCTGCCGGCGGCGCAGGTGATGGTCGATGCGGGACCGGAGCCGCAGCTCCCGGTCCAGGTCAACGATTTCAGGCCGCAGGCGTTCGGATCGGTGAAGCCGAGCTGCTCGCCGGTCAGGCTGGCGCCGAAGGTGCTGTTGGCGTCGAACGTCAGCGTCGTCGATTTTCCGTTCCAGGCGGGCAGCGTGGACTGCACCGATCTGAAGGCGTCGACACGTCCGGCGCCGAAGGTGTTGTCAGCGGGAGTGCTCAGCGCCACCGCCTTTCCAACCAGCAGATCGCGAACCGTCTTTCGCGCGGAGTCCGGGGGAATGGTCGAGGTCGTGCGATTCAGGAGACACGGTGCGCTCTGAAGTAGCAGCGCGGCGATGCCGCCGACGTGCGGTGCAGCGGCTGACGTGCCGAAGAACGGCGCCGGAAACGAGCCCGCGCCGGAAATCGACACGCCGTCGATCGCCGCGAGGTCCGGCTTCAGCCGCCCGTCCAGCGTCGGGCCGCGGCTGCTGAAGAACTCCGCGGTCGAGTGCGACGTGTCGAGGCACGATTCGTCCGGCGCTCCCGAAAACGCCGCCGCGGCGGCCGCCGAGGCGGAGCAGATGGCGCCGGCGGCGATCACGCTCGCCGGCGAGCCCCCGGCGTCCCCCTGTGCCGAGATGCTGCGTGACGCGGTGTTGTAGTTGTGGCGCTCGTGGCGGGGCGGCGCCAGCAGCGCCGGGCCCGCCGCGGCGCACTCTGGCTCGAACGAAAAGATGTTCAGGTTTCTCGGCTGCGCCGCGCCGCGGACGTTCTGCACCATGATCAAAAAGCGGTCCGCCGCGCCCTTGTTCACGTAGTCGATGACTTCGGACGGATCTTGTCTGCCGTTCTGGATGTCGGTGCTGCTGGCGACCACCCGCCCCGTGCTCTGCTGCACGAGGTACAGATCGTAGTTGTTGCTGGAGCCGCCGAACGGATCGTCCCAGGTCAGGAAGATCGCGACCTCGCCGTTCTGCGGCAGCGCGATGACGTTGAACGGCTGAGCGCCGAGCCCGAGCACGTCGGTGGTGTCGGCGGTGCGCTGGAACAGATGCAGGTGCCCCGGTGTCGTGATGCCGGAGATCGTCGTCCCGTCCACTCCGGAGTCGGTGTACGCCCCGAGGTAGTGTTCGTCCGCGTCGTTCCCCACCGCGGTCACGTAGGCGCGAATCGGCCAGTTCGGGTTGTTGAGCGCCGCCGCCGTGTTCAGCGACACGCCGCTGGTGCCGTCGTAGGGCTCCCCGAAAAAGCCGATGTCGTCGAGCACCACGTCGTTGGACGCCGCCAGGAAATTCACCGCCTGGCTGAACGCCAGATCGGTGTCGCCGTTCGCGAACGACAGCTTCGCCCCCGGCGCCAGGTCGTGCACGATCTCCAGCAGCGCGGTCCCTTCGGCGCCAGCGCCGGCAAACGAGCACGCCGGCGACGCCGGCGGCAGTCCTTCCAGATCCTGGTTGGCGCTGAACGACCGCCCGACGATGCCGCCGCTGGCTCCGATGAGAACGCCGGCCGAGTTGCGGGTGCCGGTCGAGGCCGGGAGATCACCGGTGCTGATCGGTCCGCTGTCAACGCCGGCGCACCCGGTGGTGCAACCAGTCGCGAACACACCCTTGATGCCGTCCGACACCACGCCGACCCGGACGCCGGTGCCGTCGATCGCGAACTGCGCCCGCGCCGTGTCGGCAGACAGGATCGAGTCTCCTTCGCTGAGCGTGTTGCCCGTACGCCGCCGCGCGTAGGTCGGCAGCTTGATGGCGTCGACGACCGTCAACTGGGCGACCGCGGTGAGGCGCGACACCGGCAGGTGCGCCTGGACGCGGCGCCGCGCCGCATCGCGGATTTCGATGGTGACGCCGGCGTCCGTCAGCTCCCGCACCGTCGCGTCCGTCACCGCGCTCATCAGGATGTAGACCTGGACCTCGTTGTTGGCGTCGATCCTCAATCGCCGGCTCCGTATCGCGTTGTTGACTGAATCGGGGCGCGCGCTCTCCGCCGACAACGTCGTGGCCGAGCCGGACGACTTCACGAGATCGGCGAGGACCGTCGTCAGCTTGCTGTTTGCCGCGGCCGGATCGGTCTGCTGGGCGCTGGTCACAGTGGCGGCGAGCGCGGCCAGTGTTGCCGCGAGCAGGAACCCGTTTCGTCTCATGCCTCAGTCTAGCTCGAACGCGAGGAAGATGAACTGGCCGGCCCGTTCGATCTCGAGCACGACCGGCGATCGCGGCTTCAGCCCGTCGACCGCCGCCCGAAGTTCGTCGACCGATCTGACGCTGTGGTTGTTGATCGCGTGAATGGTGTCGGCGGTCAGCAGGCCGGCGTTGGTGAACTGCGTCTCGTTCGTGGTATGTCCGACCACCACCACACCGCTCGGCAGCCGCACGCTCGCGGCCAGGCCCGCGGTCGCCTCGGTGATGTCGACGCCGAGGATACCGAGCTTCGCGATCAGGCTCTTTTCCGGATCGACGAGATCGGTCAGACGGTCGAAGTCGTGTGCCCGTTCGCCGACCGTGAACGTGAAGCTGAGCTCATCGCTGCCGCGCAGGACGCCAAGGGTGATGCGATCGCCAGCGCTGCGCGTGAACAGGTGAAACGCGAGGCGCGGCACGCCGTCGAGCGGCTCGCCGTCGACGCTGACCACGATGTCCTGGGGCTTCAAGCCGGCCTTTTCGGCTGGGCTCTCCGGCGCGACGTCGGCGATCATCGGCCCCCAGTCCTGCGCCAGGCCGAGGCCGCCAGCCAGCGTCGGCGTGATCGTCTGCAGCTGAATGCCGATCTCGCCGCGGTGCAGATGGCCGTAGCGGCGTAGTTTTGGATACGCCATTTGGACCAGCGGCCCCGGAATCGCGAAGCCGAGCCCCTGGCTGCCGCCCGAGTCCGACAGGATGAAGGTGTTGATGCCGACCAGCTCGCCGTTGACGTTGACCAGCGGACCGCCGCTGCTGCCGTGGTTGATCGGTGCATCGGTCTGCACGTAAACCAGCGGGTTGTCCTGATCCGGCTGCCTCGCCACCGCGCTCACGATCCCCATCGTCACTGAATTGCGCAGACCCTCGGGGCTGCCGAACGCGAACACCAGCTCGCCCTGGCGCAGGGTGTCGTAGTCGGCGACCGGCAGCGCCGGCAGATCGGGCGCATCGACCTTCAGGAGGGCGAGATCGACTTCCCGCGCCACGCCGACAATCGTCGCCTCGACCGTGCGCCCGCGGCCCTTCACCAGCGACTTGACGCCGCCGGCATCGGACGCCGCGCCCGGGAGCACGACTTCGACGTGTCGCGCGTTGCTGACCACGTGGGCATTGGTGACGATGTAGCCGCCCGACGCGATCACGACGCCGGAGCCCATGCTGCGCTGGTGTCCGATGACGAGGTCCGTGTTGGTGCCGTTGCTCTGATCGACAGGACCGTAGCTTGTGACGATCACCTGCACCACGCTCTGCGACACCCGCTTCACGAGCGTCGCGACCGAGCCGTTCAATTGCTGGAGTGCGTCGAGGCGGCCGCTGGATTCCTGCGCACGGGCAGGCAAGGACTGGAGGCTGAGGCCCAGCGCTGCGGCGATCGCGACACGCGCCGCCGCTCCGGTTTTCATCATGATCATTGGACGCGATAAACGTGACGAAACTGTGGCGGGATGGTCACATGACCATGGCATCCGCCTTCGTTGACGCTCTGGCGGGACATGGTCCGCCTTGGCTGACGTTACGGCGCGACAGGCCACTACGAGGACAGCAAGACTTCGAGCGCGCCCTGGAGCCGCCAGGCCCAGGCGCCCTCGGTGTGGCGGGCGCCGGGGTCCTCGACGTAACGCAGCGCGGAGGAGCTCGACGACCGGCGGCGCCGGAATCCCTGTCTGACGAGCAGACGGCCGAGACGGCGGACGTCCCTCAGCGTGCCGGCGCCTTCGCCGGTGCCGACATCCAGGTAGATGCGGCCGCCGGGCACTCTGGCTTCCTCGATGAACTGCAGGATCGCGCCCCGCCCGAACCAGATCGACGGGCTCATCACTCCCGCGCGGCCGAACACCGACGGATATCGGAAGTACGCGTAGAGGCTGACCAGCCCGCCCATCGACGACCCGAAGATCACGGTGTTGTCGCGATCGCGCCGTGAGTGGAACATGCGATCGATGCGCGGCTTGAGCGTGTGAACCACGAACGCAAGGTAGGCGTCGGCTTCGCCACCACCGTGGCGAGCATCGGGGAATGGGCTGTACTCGCTGAGGCGATCCCGGCCGGCGTTGTGGATGCCGACGAAGATCGCCTCGAGACCGCTCCACGCCAGCCGGTCGATCGCCGCGTCGAGCTCCCACGTCCCCGCGAACGCGGTGGCGGGATCCGACAGGTTCTGACCGTCCTGCAGGTAGACGACCGGATAGCGGACACCGCTCGCGTAGGAGGCCGGCAGATAGACGTCGACATCCCGCCGGTTGTGCAGCTGAGGCGACAGGACATGCTTGAGCGTGCGTTTGATCATTCGATCGGGCGCTCGGGCGGCGGCGCGGTGGCGAAGAAGTCGCGGTAGAACCGCTCGGTGTAGTCGGCGAGCAGCGCCTCGACGCGTTGCGGTTCGGGCGAGCGGACGATCAGGCCGGCGTGAAAGTCCTTGCGAATGGTCGCCGCGATCTCGGCGTCGGTGTAAGCGCTCATGTCGGGGGCTTCCTGGCGCGCGAGCGTCAGCACGATGCCGGCGTACTCGTCGCGACGCGGCGGCACCGAGTAAGCACCGTGCTCGCCCGCGATCTCGACCTTGGCCCACTCGCGCCACAGGTTGATCCCGGTCGCCGCTTCGACCGTGTCGACGATGTAGGCGCCGCCGACCCGCGCCGACGTCTCGAGGAACACAAACGCACCCGCCTCTCCCGCCCGTTCTGCCCCTCCTGCCCCTCCTGCGCCTTCCGCCCCTCCCGCTCGTATGAACTCCGTGTGCGACACACCGCGGCGCAGGCCGAGTCCTTCCTGCAGCGTCCGGTTCATCCCGAGGACCGCGGCGGCTTCATCGGAAGCGTCCGGCAGCCGGCGGGTGATGAACAGGCCGCCCTGCTGCGACACCTCCATCGGCGGACGGCCGTACTTGAACGCCACCGCGAACACGACCTGCCCGTGCCACACGATTGAATCGACGTGGTAGACATCGCCTGGCACGAACTGTTCG
>DATASG010000319.1:0-7073 GCA_036269295.1 Vicinamibacterales bacterium
CACGCTCAAGCCAGGCTGGCAAGGCCCGCGTCGTTTCCGGTATGCGGCCGACGGGCTTGCTCCACATCGGCCACCTCGTGGGCGCCCTCGGCAACTGGGTGCCGCTTCAAGAGAGATACGACTGCTTCTATTTCGTCGCCGACTGGCACGCGCTGACGAGCGAGTTCGCCGACACCTCGAAGCTGACGGCGAATGCGATCGACAACGTCGCTGACTGGATCGGCGCGGGGCTCGACCCGGAGAAGAGCACCTTCTTCGTGCAGTCGCTCGTTCCCGAACACGCCGAGCTCTACGTGCTGCTGTCGATGGTAGTGCCGGTGCCGTGGCTCGAACGCGTCCCGACCTACAAAGAGCAGCAGGAGAATCTGAAGGACAAGGACCTGTCGTCGATCGGGTTCCTCGGCTACCCGTTGCTGCAGACCGCCGACGTCGCCATCTACGACGCGAAGTTGGTACCGGTGGGTGAGGACCAGGTCGCCCATCTCGAGCTCGGACGCGAGGCGATTCGCCGCTTCAACAACATCTTCGGCGCCGGCACCGAGGTGCTGACGGAACCTCAGCCGATGTTGACGACGTTTGGCCGGCTGCCGGGGCTGGACGGTGACAAGAAGATGAGCAAGAGCCTCGGCAACACGATTCACATCTCCGACTCGCCCGAGGAAGTGCAGAAGCGCGTCCGGCAGATGTATACCGATCCGAAGCGGATCCGCGCCGATATTCCCGGGACGGTCGAAGGCAATCCCGTCTTCACCTACCACGACGCGTTCAACCCGGATACGGCGGAAGTCGAGGACCTGAAGTCCCGCTACCGCGCCGGCAAAGTCGGCGACGTCGAGGTCAAGACCAAGCTCGCGAAAGCGATTAACGCCTATCTGGATCCGATCCGCGAGCGGCGCGCCGCCGCGCTCGCCAGGCCGGGCTATCTGCGCGACGTGCTGTTCGAGGGTTCCCGGCGGGCGCGCCTCGTCGCCGCCGAGACGATGGGCCGGGTTCGGGACGCGATGAAGATTTCGTACTCATGACCGAGTCGCATTCATTCGAGTCGGCGAAGGACGCCTTTCCGGTCAAGCTGTCGAACTTCGAAGGGCCGCTGGATCTGCTCCTGCACCTGATCAGGCAGCACGAGGTCAACATCCACGACATCCCGATCGCGCTGATCACGGCGCAGTATCTGTCGGCGATCGCGTCCATCGAGGAGTTCGACCTCGACGTCGCCGGCGAGTTCCTGCTCATGGCGGCGACGCTGATCCATATCAAGTCGAGGATGCTGCTGCCGCGGCCCGAGACCGCGGCCGGCGTCGAGGGCGAGGTGGAAGATCCCCGCGACGTGCTCGTCCGGCGGCTGCTCGAGCATCAGAAGTTCAAGGCGGCGGCGGGGCTGCTGCACGAGCGCGAGCAGCTGCGCGCGGCGCAGTGGCTGCGGCCTGACGGCCGCGTCGCCGAGCTCGCCGGCGACGACTACGAGCCGGAGCTCGAGGTCGATCTGTTCAGCCTGATGAACGCGTTCCAGGCCGTGGTCGACCGCCTCAAGCTGCGGCCGAAAGTGCTGCTGCCGCCGGAGGAGATCCCGGTGGAGCGGCGCATCGAGCAGCTGTTGGCGCGCCTGTCGGAAACCGAGGCGCTCGGCTTCGAGGATCTCTTCTCGGACATCGAGGACCGCCGCGGCATGATCGTGACCTTCCTGGCGCTGCTCGAAATGATTCGCCTGAAGCTCGTGAGGGTCTTCCAGTCCGGCAGCTTCGGCCCGATTCGCGTCTACAAACGCGCCCGCCCCGCGGACGCGCCGCATCCGATTGGCGACCCGGAGGAAAACCGTGGCTGACGAGAAGACAGGCGAGGGCGGGCGGGAGGGGCGGGAAGAGCAGGACGGGCCGGACGCGCAGGAGAGGCAGGACGGCGAGAGCCTGCCCAGGCGCGGTGCCGCCGAGCTGAAATCGATTCTCGAGGCGCTGATCTTTGCTTCTCCCGATCCGATGACGCTGAAAGCGATGTGCCGGCTGCTCGACTCCGAGCCGAAGGAGGACGTGGTCGCGGCGCTCGCCGGGTTGAAGGAAGACTACGAGCAGCGGCCGGGCGGCCTGCAGCTGGTGGAGGTGGCAGGTGGCTATCAGATCGTCACCCGCTCGGACCTCCACGAGTGGGTACGCCGCCTGTTTCACGAGCGGACGACGCAGAAGCTGACGGTACAGGGGCTGGAAACGCTGGCGGTCATCGCCTACCGCCAGCCGATCACCGCCGCCGAGATCACGGAAGTGCGCGGCGTCAACACCTCGGGGGTGCTGAACACGCTGCTCGAGCGCCACCTGATCAAGATCGTCGGCAGAAAGCCAGTCGTCGGCCGGCCGTTCCTGTACGCGACGACGAAGGAATTCCTGATTCGCTTCGGGCTGAATGATTTGACCGACCTGCCGAAAGTCGAGGACATGGCCGAAGCGCTCGGCCTCGAGGCGCCGATTCTGACCGAGCACACGCCGTCAGAGGAGATGCTGCCGCTCGAGGACCCGGACGACGACGCCGAAGGCGACGACGAGCCGGGCGAGTCGATACACTGATCACTGACACCAACAACGCGTGCCGCCCGCGGCTCGTCTAATGTTCGCATGCCCCTCTACAACGACCTGCGGTATTCGCTCAGGACGCTGAGACGCCAGCCCGGCTTTGCGGCGGCCGCCGTTGCGACACTCGCGCTCGGCATCGGGGCCACGACGACGATCTTTACCGTGGTCGACGGCGTCGTGCTGAAACCGCTCCGCTACCCGGATGCGCAGCGCATCGTCGCGGTCCAGACGCGCTTCAGCCGGTCGGGGCGCGTGACCCCGCGAACGACGGGCGGCGACCTCCAGGACCTGCGCCGGCTGACCGACGCCTTCGACGCGTTCAGTTACTACCACGGCGGAGAAATGGGCGTGCAGTTCGAGGGCGGCGCTGAATTCGTCGGTGCCTACCGCGTCGATCCCGAGTTCTTCCACGTCTTCGCACTGTCGCCGGTGGCGGGGCGCACCTTCCACGCTGACGACGTTGGCCGCGCCGCCATCGTCGGTCTCCGCCTCGCCGAGCGGCACTACGGGTCAGCGACGGCGGCGCTGGGTCGCACGCTCAGAATCGATGGCGTCGCCTACGAGATCGTCGGGATCATGCCGCCAGCATTGCAGTTTCCGCGTCTCGCGCAGGTATGGGCGGCCGATTCATTCGTTCCAGGCAACCGCAATCGATCGGGGTACAACTACTACTCGGTCGCCAAGCTCCGACCCGAGGTGTCGCCCGCAGCCGCCGACGCGCGGCTGTCGGGGCTGGCCAGCCAGCTGGGAGAGACGTTTCCCGACACGAATCAGGACAAGACATTCGTGGCCGTGCCGCTGCGCGATGCGCTCGCGGGGCCCGTGCGCAGCACGCTCCTGCTGATGCTGGGCGCGGTGGGCCTGGTGCTGCTCATCGCCTGCGCGAACGTCGGTAACCTCGTACTGGCGCGCGCCACCCTTCGCGCGCGGGAGTTCGCCGTTCGCGCCGCGCTCGGCGCGGGACGTCGAGAGCTGATCGGCCAGGCGGTGGCGGAGAGCGCGGTGCTCGCGGGTGCGGCAGGGATGATCGGCGTCGGCGCGGCCGCGTTGGGCACGCGGACGCTGCTGGCGTTGGGCGGGCAGTTCGTCCCTGCGCCGCTCGTCGCCGACATCCACATGGACTGGCGCGTCGCCGCGTTCGCCGTCTGCGCATCGAGCGTCAGTGCCCTGGTTGCGGTGGTGCCAGCCTGGCATGCCACGAGCATGGTCGGGCAATCCTCGCTGAGGCAGGGAGGTGCAGCCGGCCTGATGAGCGGGACATCGCGCCTGCGGAGCGCGCTGATCCTCGTGCAGGTGGCCTTGTCGCTGATGCTGTCGGTCGATGCGAGCCTGCTGTTCCGGACCGTGCTGGCGCTGCACCAGGCGACCCTGGGTTATCGCACCGAGGGGATTGTCGTCACCTACGCGCATGTGCCGGCGCGCACGCTGTCGGAGGCCCTGCAGGCGGGCCGTCTGTTCGACGATCTGTTCGATCGCGTGCGTCATCTGCCTGGCGTGCAAGCGGCGGGCGGCGCGATGGGACTGCCGGCCGGCCAGTACGACTCGAACGGCTCGTTTGCGATCGAGGGGAAGCAGTCGTTCAACGCGGATCTGCGGAACCTTCCTGCCGCCGGCTTTCGACTGGCGAGCCCCGGGTACTTCGGCACCATGGCCATCCCGTTGTTGCGCGGGCGCGAGTTCAACGACGGTGACGCGTATGAACGCCCCTTCGTCGTGATGATCAGTGAGTCGCTGGCCCGGCTGAACTTCGCGAACGAGGATCCGCTCGGACACCGCATCATGTGCGGGCTCGACTCGCCGACCTGGATGACGGTCGTGGGTGTGGTCGGCGACGTGCGGCAGAGCTCACCGGCCGCACAGCCCGGTCCCGAGCTGTACATGCCGCTGCGGCAGCATCCCTTCAACGCCAACGAGGTTCAGATCGTGACGCGGACGGCGGAGAAGCCGGAGACGCTGATACCCGCCTTGCGGGATGCGATTCGCCGGCTGAATCCGGAGATCGCGATGAAGTTCACGACGCTGGAAGACCTGGTCACCGACTCGATGGCGGCGCAACGGTTTCGAAGCGCGCTGGCGCTGACGTTTGCGGCGATCGCGATCTTCCTCGCGTTCTCCGGGACCTACGCCGTTGTGAGCTATATCACCGCGAGACGGACATCGGAGTTCGGCTTGCGAGCCGCACTCGGAGCCCAGCCACGAAACATCCTGACGCTCGTGCTTGGTGGCGCGGCCAGGCTCGTGGTGATCGGCGCGACAGCCGGCGTCCTGCTCGCGCTTCTGGCAGGCCGGCTGTTGAACGCGACGCTGTTCGGGGTGGCGAGCACCGACCCAGCGACATTGCTGGTGGCGATGACCATCGTGCTGCCGCTCATTCTGTTCGCTGCGGCGGTGCCAGCCTACCGCGCCTCGCGCATCGATCCCCTGGTCGCGCTTCGCAGCGAGTGACCCATTCACGTCGACTGTCATCGGCGGTCACTACTGTTGCACGCGCTTGGGGCGACGCCGCGTTTGGCTGCCCGCTTTGAGCCCTTGGCGCCCTCTGTTTCTTTTGCTTCCTTCGTGTCCTTCGTGTCTGGCCCGCGCAGCGTCTGGCGCCGCGGCTTTTTGGAGGCGCTTCACCTCGTCGTCGCTCAGGTCGCGCCAGTAACCGACTTTCAACCGTGGGTCGCGCAGCGGTCCGATCGCCACGCGTGTGAGGTGGTCGACCGGGTGCCCGATCGCTTCGCACATGTTGCGCACCTGGCGGTTGCGCCCTTCGCGCAAGGTAATCAGCAGCGTCGCGCCGGGTGAGTCGCGCTTCATCGGCAGCAGCGCCACCTCCGAGGCCCTCAAGCGGCGGCCGTCGACGACCATCCCGCGTTGCAGCCGGTCGAGATCGTGCGCGTCGGGGACGCCGAGCACCTTGGCCTCGTACACCCGGGCGATGCCGTGGCTGGGGTGCGTGAGCCGTGCGGCCAGGTCGCCGTCGTTCATCAGCAGCAGCAGTCCTTCCGACTCGTAGTCGAGACGCCCGACCGGGTAGACATACTCCTTCACGCCGCGCAGCAGGTCGATCACCGTTTTCCGGCGCTCGGGATCGGCGCGGGTGGTGACGTAGCCGCGCGGCTTGTTGAGCAGGATGTAGCGATGGTGCGCGGCGATCTTGATGCGCGAGCCGTCGACCCGGATGTCGTCGCGCGACGGGTCGGCCTTGGTGCCGAGCTCGCGGATCGTCGCGCCGTTCACCGTCACCCGTCCATCGAGCATCATCTGCTCGGACGCGCGTCGGGACGCGATCCCGGCCTGCGACAGGATTTTTTGTAACCGTTCCATCACCGATTCAACGCCAGGGCCGTCAGGGACATCGGGGATATCAAGGACACAAAGGAGACAAAGGACACAAAGGAAACCACGGACACAAAGGTTAAGCCGAAACCGTTTCTTGCTGTGTCGTCTGCAACATTTATATTCTTTGCATCTTTTGCATCTTTTGCATCTTTTGCATCTTTTGCATCTCTTGCATCCTTTGTGTCCTCTGTTCCCCTTTGTGTCCTTTGTCTTCTCTTTGTCTTCTACCGGCTGAGCAAATCCCCCCAGAAACCGGCCAGCTGCAGCACGTCGCTCGCGTGCATCGGGCGATCGGCTTCGGCGTGCGAGATCAGGCCGCTGAGCAGGAGCCGCACCGGCGCGTGGCCGCGCAGATCGGCGGCCAGGTACTCCGACTCGACCTCGGGCACCACGTTGTCTTCGAGCCCGTGCAGGAGGAACACCGGGACCGTGGGTTTCGGTGACTTCGAGACCGACAGGCCGTCGGACGCCGCGGTCGACCCGACCAGCGGCAGCAGGCGAGCGCCGAGGTGGGCGACGTCGCGCTCCAGCACGTAGCGGAGCAACTTCGCTGACGGCTCCGGCAGGGCCTTCTGCAGCGTCCGCACCGATTCGAACGCCGCCGGCGCGCTGGCCTTGTCCACGCCGCCGTCGAGCGCCGATGCCCAGAGATACTGACGCACGCCGTCGCGCAGCCGCTCGACTTGTCCCGCCGGCACCACGCGGTCGGCGAGCGACAGGAGGATCACGGCGACGCCGTAGTCGTGCGGCGGCAGCACGAAGTCGAGGTCGCGCGCCGGGGATCCCAGCCGCACGTCGGGCATCGGCCGCGGCTCGTGTCCGGTGCAGAGATACCGCAGCACGCGCGCAAGATCGTCGTGGCCGCCGAGCGAAAACACGTAGGCGACGCGTCCGGCGAGCGAGGGTCGTCCCGCCGCGACGACCGAGAGCCCACCGCTGAAGCTGATCCCCATCAGCGCCGCGGTGTGATCTGGAGCCAGCGTCGCGTCCGAGGCCAGCCATCCGCCGCCGTCCTCAATCGCGTCGGTGATCGCCGGCGCGATCTCGAAGCGCGACAGCTCGGGGATGTCTGGCGTGACGACGGCGATGTGGCTGGCGGCGATCTGTTGGGCGAGACGGACGAGGCGAGGCTCGTCGATCCCGGACGGGTGGAGGCCTGACGTGAGCAGCGCGGCGCGGGTGTGCGGG
>DATASG010000320.1:0-7722 GCA_036269295.1 Vicinamibacterales bacterium
AGATCAGAGGAAGGCCTACGAGCTGTATCGGAAGGCGGCAAACCGCGAGGCCAACATCCTGTACACCGAACCCCCCGCGTATCCGCGCCCGGTAGTGGAGGGATGGGCCCACGTGGCGCTGGCGCTCGGTTACTTCGCGACCGCTGAGAAGAGCTATCGCGAAGCGCTGGAGCGCGAACCGGGCAGCGGCCGCGCGTTGTTCGGCCTGGCGGCGGCGCTCGACGGCCAGGGGAAGACCACGGAAGCACGCGCCGCGCGCGACCGCGCCGCCAAGGCGTGGGCGAACGCTGACGCGAACCTGCCGCAAATGCAGAAGTTGCGAACCAGCACCGCAGTAGGAATTCAGAATTAAGAATTCGGAATTCAGAATTAGCAACAAGTGCGCCAGCGGTGTCCAACCGCTCAACGCTACCGGTCGAGGACGGCGCCGACCAGGTCGCCGAGCTGCGCCGGCGTGAAATCCTTGCCCTCGACCGTGGCCGCAAGTCGGCCGTCGCGATCGATGATCGCCGTCTGCAGGGTGTGGGTGATCAATCCCTCTTCGGCAAAGTACTCGATCCCGAACGCGTGGCAGACGCGCTCGATCCTGGCGGGCTCGCCGGTGAGGAAGTGCCAGCCCGGTCCGCCGGCGCGCTGCGACGCCGAATACCTCGTCAGGACCTCGGGCGTATCGTACCGCGGATCGAAGCTGATGGTGAGGAACACCAGGTCGCGATCCATCCTGGCGGCGAAGCGATCGCGCACCGCCCTGAAGTTCTCGACCATGCGGGGACAGTAATCGGGCAACGGACAGCGGGAGTAGATGAAGGTGACGGCGACCACCTTCCCCTTGAGCGACGACAAGGCGATCGTCTGGTTGTGCTGATCGGTCAGCTCGAAGTCGGGCATCGCGGTGCCGACCGGCACCAGCACCGGCACCGCCGGCGTGTTCTGCAGACCGGCATCAACCGGGGCGGCGGAGATCACCTGGATGCGATCGACCCAGGAGTGGCCGCCTTTGACCGCCAGGCGGAAGCGCACGCGGTCGCCGGCGGTGAGCGTGCCGCTGCGCGCCGATCCCCTGAGATCGAACGGCATCGCCATCGCGTCCATGTAGCCCGGGAAGGCGTCGTGCGAGATCGTCACAGTGTCGCCGGGTTTGTCGACGCGCAGGACGAGCCCGGTCGTGGTGTGATGCGAGGCGCAGGCGGTGCCCGAGACGGCCGCGACCAGCACCGCACGAAGCCACGGCGAGAACCACTTCACGCGATCGTGACGTCCTTGCTCAGGTAGACGTCCTGGATCGCATTCAGCAGACCGACGCCCTCGGCGAGCGGGCGCTGGAACGCTTTCCGCCCCGAGATCAGCCCCATGCCGCCGGCGCGCTTGTTGATGACGGCGGTCTTCACCGCCTCCTTCAGATCGCCGTCGCCGGACGAGGCACCACCCGAGTTGATCAGACCGGCGCGCCCCATGTAGCAGTTCACCACCTGGTAGCGTGTGAGATCGATCGGATGGCTGGTGGAGAGCTCGGAGTACATGCGCTTGTCGCTCTTGCCGAAGTTGAGGGCGGTGAAGCCGCCGTTGGTCTCGGGGAGTTTCTGCTTGATGATGTCCGCGCCGATCGTGACACCGAGGTGGTTCGCCTGCCCGGTGAGATCGGCGGCGAGATGGTAGTCGACGTCTTTGGTCTTGAACGCCGGGTTGCGGAGGTAGCACCACAGCACCGTGAACATCCCGAGCTCGTGCGCCTTCTCGAAGGCGGTCGTCACTTCCTGCAGCTGCCGCTTCGACTCCTCGGAGCCGAAGTAAATCGTCGCGCCGACACCCATCGCGCCCATCTCGAACGCCTGGCGGACGCTCGCGAACTTGATCTGATCGAACGCGTTCGGGTACGAGAGGAACTCGTTGTGGTTGAACTTCAGCAGGAACGGGATCTTGTGCGCGTACTTCCGCGCGACGGCGCCGAGGACGCCGAGCGTCGAGGCGACGCCGTTGCAGCCGCCCTCGATTGCCAGCTTGACGATGTTCTCGGGGTCGAAATAGGCCGGGTTCTTCGCAAACGACGCGCCGGCGGAGTGCTCGACACCCTGATCGACGGGGAGAATCGAGACGTAGCCGGTGCCGCCCAGGCGGCCGTGATCCAGCAGCGACTGCAGGCTGGCGAGAACCCGCGTCGGCCTATCCGACAGGCCGTAGGCGCGCTCGACGTAGTCGGGCCCCGGCAGATGGAGCTGCTCTTTGGGAATCGTCTTGCATTGATGCTGTAGCAGTCCGGCGGCGTCGGCGCCGAGGATCTCTTCTACGTTTGACATGTCATGACCGTTCCGTTTCGTCGTGAGCGACCCTGTATTCTAGCATCGGAGTCGGCGGGAACTTGAAGTCTTCGACGGCGGTCGCGGCCAGCGCTGCCGCGACCATCTCTTCGATCGGCAGCGCCAGCTCCGCCCGCTCGACGGCCGCGAGCCGGGCGCGGGTCGCCGGATGCTTCGGCGTGAACAGCGTGCAGCAGTCTTGATCCGGAATGATCGAGATGCCGTAGGTGCCGATTCGCTTCGCCTCGGCGGTGATCTCGTCTTTGTCCATGCCGACCAGCGGTCTCAGGATCTCGAGCGTCGTCGCCGGCGCGATCGCGGTCATGTTCTCGAGCGTCTGCGACGCCACCTGCCCCAGGACCTCGCCGGTCACCAGCGCCTGGGCGCGTGCCTTGCGCGCCAGCCGCTCCGCGATCCGCAGCATCAGGCGCCGGTAGATGACGACGCGCAGCTCGGGCGGGACGCCGAGCACCACCTGCTGCTGCAGCTCGCCGAAGGGGACGAGCATCAGCCGCGACCGCAGCTGGTGCCTGGTCAGCAGCGCCGCGATCTCGCGCACCTTCTCCTGCGACGCGCGTGACAGAATCGGGTAGCTGTGGAAGTGAATCAGCTGCACCTGGCAGCCGCGCCGCATCATGCGGTACGCGGCGACGGGCGAATCGATGCCGCCCGACAGCAGGCAGGCGACGCGGCCGCCGGTGCCGCTCGGCATGCCGCCGGCGCCCATCTCTTTGCCGAGGAAATAGAAGGCCTCGGCCGACAGCATCTCGATGTGAATCGTGAGCGCGGGGTGCGAGAGATCGACCTTCCACCGCTTCGCTTCCCAGATCATGCCGCCGATCTCGCGCTCGACCTGCGGCGAGGTGAACGGCAGCCGCTTGTCGGATCGCGTCGCCGACACCCGGAACGAAGCCGGCGCCATGCCGTCGAGGTCGGCGAGAATCGTGTCGGCGAGCGCCCGGAAGTCCTGCGGACCGTGGCTGGCGTGCGAAAAATTGGCGATGCCGAAGATGCGGCCCAGCCGCTCGCGCACCTCGTCCCACGGTGAGTCAGGCCGCAGCTCGAGCTCGATACGCCCCATCGACGATCGCACCGAGGCGACGTGCAGTCCCGCCAGCGCGGTCTTGAGGTTCCGCACGAGCCGCTGAATGAACCACGGCCGGTTCTTCCCCTTCAGCGCCAGCTCTTTGTAGTGAAGGACGACCGAGGTCATCAATTAGGCATTATCCAATGCAGCATTCAGCGGCGCGGTGTCCGCTTCTGACCGCGCTCTCGATTGTGGCGGGGAGACCGGTTGCGGTCCAGTCGCCGGCGAGCAGGAAGCCCCGAAGGCCGGTCTCGGACGACGGCCTCGAGGGCTCGCCGGGCGCGAGTGAGAACGTGGCCCGCGGCTCTCGGACGACGGTCGCTCGCATCAGTTTCGCGGCGCGAACGTCAGGGAGCGCGTCCAGCAGCTCGCCGTGCGCCCTGTGAACCAGCTCGATGTTGGTCTCGGCCAGGATCGCCGCGGCGCCGCTCGACACCAGGGACAGATGCCCCACCGACCGGCCTCGGCCAGGGCCAGGCGGGGCGACGATCTGGTCTTTGTCGAAGACCCACTGCATCGCCCGGCCCGGCAGCCCGAGGACCGGCAGGTCGAGCACGCGGCGATCGAACCAGAGATTGACGGTCACGATCGGCGACGACATCATGCGCCGCGCGCGATCGATGACGCCGTGCAACGCCGGCGGTTCCTCGTCGAAGAGCTCGGAGAGGGCAAACCACGGCACGCTCGAGATCACGCGATCGGTCTGCCAGGTCTCGTCGCCGGCGCGCACGCCGGTCACAGCGCCGCGATCGGCGCTGAGCACGATCCTTGCGGCGGCGCCGGCGCGGACCGAGCCGCCGCGGCGCTCGATGTACTCGCGCGCCGGCTCTGCGTACATCAGGTGCAAGGGCCTGGTCGGCAGCGCGATCGCTGCGGCGCGCGGATCGTCGCTCAACATTTCGGCGAGCACCCGCGCGAACGTCGGCGCCGCCGCCTGCGCCGGCGGTTGGTTCATCGCCGCCAGCGCCAGCGGATCCCACAGCAGCTCACGCAACCGCGGCGTCTGACCATTCCGGATTAGCCAGTTCTCCACCGTCTCGTCCGGCGACGCGGCCCTGACCGTCGACCCTGGCGCCAATTCGCGTCGGGCGTTCTTCAACGGCGTCGCCATCGCCAGCACCGACAGCCGGTCGCGCCAGCTCAGCGCCTCCCACTCGAGCACGCCGGCGACGAGATGCAGCGGCGCCGGCAGCGCCGGGCAGCTCAAACGCGTCCGCCTGCCTTGCCGGTCGATCATTGTAATCGCCAGCTGCGGGTCGATCCGGACGTTGTCCTGCGCGCCGATGTCGCGCAGGAAACCAAACGTCTCCGTGTAGCAGCCCATCAGGATGTGCTGGCCGTTGTCGACCTGCTCACCGGTCTCCGGATCGGGAAACGCGGTGGCGCGCCCGCCGAGCCGCGATCGCGCCTCGAGCACGAGCACGCGCGCACCTTGGCGCGTGAGCCTGACGGCGGCGCTCAGACCGGCAAATCCGGCGCCGACGACCACGGCATCGGGGTGCATCAGTTCCACAGCCATTGCCTCACGGCGATCAGCGCCTGCCGCGGCTTCGGCACCCGCGCCCGCGCGGTGAAGATGTCGTGCCCGCTGCGCTCGATCCGCCTCAGCGTTTCGAAGTACACCGCCCGCATGATCTCGGCGGCGATCAGCCGCTTGCGATCCTCGGCTGGCCTGGCGTCGATCGCCTTCTGATAGAACCCGCGCGCCCGCCGGCACTCGAATTCGATGATCTCACGCACCGGCGCGGTCACCACACCGGCCTCGAGGTCTTTCACGGTGCAGCCGCAGGCGGCGAGATCGTCCAGCGGCAGGTAGACGCGGCCGCGCTCGAGATCGCCCTTCACGTCGCGCAGGATATTGGTCAACTGCAGCGCCACTCCAAGGTGCAGCGCGTAGTCGCGCGATCCCTCGTTGCGGCAGCCCCAGATGCGGATGCAGATCATCCCGACCGCCGATGCAACGCGCCGGCAGTATTCGAACAGATCCTCGAACGTCTGGTAGCGCGTGGTGTCCAGGTCCATGGCCACGCCGTCGATCACGTCGTCGAAGGCTCGACGCGGCAGGTCGAACTCGACCACGAACGGCTGCAGGCAGCGGCCTTGATCGGTCGCGGCCGGTTGTCCCGCGAACACGCGCGCGATTTCGTCGCGCCAGAACGCCACCGCAGCCCGCCCGGTCGGCAGCCCTGCCGGCACCGACGGCTCCTCGTCCACCGCGTCGTCGACGGCGCGGCAGAAATCCCAGACCGCGATGATGGCGCTGCGCTGCCGGGCTGGCAGCACGAGAAACGAATAGTAGAAGCTGGTCTTGCGTGCCATCGCTACTCACTCGGGCCGCGATGCGGCCAACGCGCGGCGCGCCAAAGAAGAAGGGGGATGTCGCGCTTACCGATTTTCGGCCGGAAGGATCGAAGGGCGGCGCCAGTTCGTTCGACCTGCTCGAGGATCCGCATGCCGCCGAGCCAGGTGAGGCGCAGCTCGTAGCGGAGCCGGCCGGCGACACCATCGCAGACCGCGCGCCCGGCCTCGAACTGCGCGCGCGTCTGCTCGATGCACTGAGCCAGCGCCGCCATCCATGCGTCGTTCAACAGCGGACCGTTCAGGTCCATCTCCCGGGCACGGCAGCCGACGACCACGTCACGCGGGACGTAGAGACGCCCGATCAGCCAGTCGCGGCTGAAATCCTGCCAGAAGTTGGTCAGCTGCAGGGCGGTGCACAGGGCGTCCGACGACCGATCGAGCGCCTGATCGCGGTAACCGGCGATCCGGAGCACCAGCCGGCCCACCGGGTTGGCGGATCGACGGCAGTAGTCGAAGACGCCGCCCCACGAGTCGTATCGAGTCGTCACGGCGTCCTGAGCGAACGCGCTCACGAGGTCATCGAACAGCGAGATCGGGAGATCGAGCAATCGGATTGAATGCGCGAGCGCGACGATGGTCAGGTCCTCGTGCGCATGGGGCGCGGCGTCCGATCGTTCGACAGCAACCGCCGCGTGCAGCCGTCGTTGCCAGGCGTCGAGCTGTGCCAGCCGCTCCCGGGCCGGCGCCGATCCTTCGTCGGCGAGGTCATCGGCGGTGCGGGCATAGGCGTAGACCGCCGCCACGTGCGGGCGCATTGCGGACGGCAGCAGCCGGGACGCCACCGGAAAATTCTCGTAATGCGCACGGGCCATCGCCTCGCACGCCGCATAGGCGCGCGAGAGCGGCTCGGGCCAGTGGGACACTCTCGCATTTTAATCCGTTCCCATGGCTGGTTCGCGACCGCGACCCCGCTCCGGCGTCTTTCCAGACGTTTGCTGATCAGCGGGAGACTGACTGAGAGTCCGCGGCCGCCATCCAGCGCCGAAGGGCGTCGACGACGCGGTCTGCCTCAATCGAGAGTTCCCGCCAGGCGTCGTCGACAGCCAAGTGGGATTCGTCGCCCGCCCGCTCGAGCGCTTTTGCGGCGATGAACAGGCCAGTGGCGGAGAGGTTGCCGGCGGCACCGGCCAGGGAATGCGCGGCGGCGCGCACGCCGGCCGTGTCCCTCGCCGTCACGGCGTGGTGGATCGCGGCAAGCCGCGCCGGACAATCTTCGAGAAAGACGGCGATCACGGTGGCCATCAACCCCGCGTCACCAGACAGTCGTTCCAGGAGCGCGCTCTCGTCGAACACCGGCTGCGTCACGGTTGAAACCGTGGCCGCCGCCGCTGCGGCCGAGTCGCTTGCCTGCTCGACCGCGGCAAAGAGCCTCGGCGGATCGATCGGTTTCGCGAGATAGCCGTCCATGCCCGCTTCCAGGCAGCGTTCGCGATCGCCGTCCATCGCATGCGCGGTCATCGCGACGATGCGGGTGTGCTCGCCTGAAGCCGATTCCCGTGCGCGTATGGCTTGGGTCGCCTCGATGCCGCTCATCACCGGCATCTGCAGGTCCATCAGCACGACGTCGAAACTGTCCGTGGCGAGGAACGCCAAGGCTTCCTCGCCGTGTTGCGCGATCGTCACGCTGTGCCCGCGCCGGGTGAGCAGGCCCGCCGCCACACGCTGGTTGACGACGTTGTCTTCGACCAGCAGCACGCGGACACGCGTGGCACCGGCGGCCAAGGTCAGCGTCCCGGCGGACGGCTTCGACACAGCGGTCGCGGTTTTCGCCGGTGGTTTCATACCGAGCGCCCGCTCCAGCGCGGCGAGAAGGTCGGCCGCGAACACCGGCTTGGTCAGATAGGCGGCGATACCGAGCTCCGCGCATCGTGCCTGATCGCCGTATTCCCCTGACGAGGTCAACATCATGACCGTGGCGCTTGCGAGCGACGGCGTAGCGGCGATGGCCTCGGCGACGGCGAAACCGTCGACATCGGGCAT
>DATASG010000321.1:0-4637 GCA_036269295.1 Vicinamibacterales bacterium
ATTCTCAAATCCTCACATTCTCAAATCCCTTGGCTAGCCTCTCAGCGCGCCAAGCGGATCCGTTCTGGTCGCGCGCCAGGCGGGGACGAAGCAGGCGACGAGAGCGGCGACGACAATCACGCCGAATGCCGCCCCGAACGCGATCGGATCGCGGGGGCTCACCTTGTAGAGCAGGTAACCCAGCAAGCGCGTCGCCTGCAGCGCGGCGATGAATCCCAGCACCAGACCGCCCGCGGTCAGGACCAGGCCTTTCGAGAGCACGAGGCCCAGCAGATCCGAGGCGCTGGCGCCGAGCGCCATCCTCAACGCCAGCTCGCGCGAGCTCTGCGACACCGTCGCCGCCATCACGCCGTAGAGGCCGATCGCCGCGAGCACGACCGCCAGACCGCCGAACACCACGAGGATGGTCACCGAGATCCGTTGCGGCGCCGTCGTCCGCTCCACCTGCTCGCGCATGGTGATCAGCTCCGACGGCGCCACGTTGGCGTCGAGCGCGTGGATCTCACGGACGAGCGAGGGCGCGAGCGCGGCCGGGCCTTGCGCCGTCCTGATCTGCAGAGCCGTGGCCGCGGAGTAATTCTGGCGGAGCGCAACGTAGAAGAACGGCCGCGGCGTCTCGAGCAGGTTCCCGTACTTCGCGTTTCGCGCGACCCCGACGATCTGCATCCACCGGCCCTTCACCTGCACCCGCCGGCCGACAGGATCGGCGCCGCCCCAGAACTGGGCCGCCATCGTCTCGTCCACCACCGCGGCCAGGGGCGCGGCTTCGTTGTCGGCGCGCGTGAACTCGCGCCCAGCCACCAGCGGGATGCCCATCGTCGCGAGGAATCCCGGGCCGATTTCGTTGTAGTTCGCGGTTGGCTGCTGGTCCGGCGGCGCGGCGTAGCCGTCGACCGCGATCGACGCCGTGGAGTAGGTGCGATAGCTGAACGGGGTGATGCGTGACAGCGCCGCCGACTCGACGCCGCCCATCGCCTGCACGCGATCGATGAGCTCGTCCTGAAACGTCTTGGCGCGCTGCGGATCGTAGCCGGCCGTGAACAGGTCGACGCCGGTCGTCAGCACTCCCTGGGTCAAGAAGCCCGGGCTCGCGTTGCGAACCGCCTGCAGGCTCTGGATCAACAGGCCTGCACCGACCAGCAGCACAAAGCTCAGCGACATCTGCACCAGCACCAGAGCCGAGCGGACCCAGGCCCTGCTGCGGGAGCCGACGACCCCGCCCGACTGCGATCGGAGCGCGCCGGCGAGATCGATGTTGCTGGTCAGCATCGCCGGAACCAGCGCAAACAGCAGCGTCGACACGACGCACACGCCAGCGCTGAGCGCGAGCACGCGCCAGTCGAGCTCACCGGGCAGACGCAGCAGCACGCCGCCGCGCGGCGGCGTCAGCAACGCCACCGCATCGCGCAGCCAGTTGGCCACGACCAGCCCGCCCGCGGCGGCGATCGCCGACAGGATCAACCCTTCAGTCAGCAGCTGCTTCACCAGCCGGCTGCGGCCGGCACCGACCGACAACCGAATCGTCAACTCCTGCTGCCGCGCGAACGCCCGTACGAGCAGCAGATTGCCGACATTCGCGCAGGCGATGAGCAGCACCGAGACGACGACCACGAGGGCGGTGCCGAGCGTCGGCAGCAAGGCGCCGGCATTGTTGAAGGGGGTCTGCCACAGCGGGAACAACCTGAGGCCGCGACCGCGGTTGGTCTCCGGGTAGTCGGCTTCCAGGCGCGCCGCGATCGCCGACAGTTCCGCCTGCGCCTGCTCAATCGCGACGCCGGGCTTGAGCCGGACGTAGCCCTCGATCCATCGCGAGCCGCGATCTTCGAGTTTGTAGACACCGGCGTCGAACTGAGACTGCATCGACGCTGGCACCCAGAATTGGAAGGCGTAGCCGACAAAGGTCCCGTAGAACCCCTTCGGCGCGACGCCGACGATGGTGTGCGGCAGGCCGGCGAGCACCTGCGTCTTGCCGACGATCGACGGATCGCCGTGAAAGCGGTCCTGCCACATCTGATAGCTGATCACGGTTACAGGATGCGCGTTGCGCCCCGAGTCCTCGCCACGCTCGAAGCCGCGACCGAGCAGCGGACGCACGCCAATGGCGTCGAAATAGTTCGCGGAGACCATGCTGCCGGAGGCGCGCTCGGCGCGGTCGCCGGTGCTGAGGGTGGTGCCGGTGATCTTCTCGCCGATGAACGCCTCGACCAGCGTGCTGTTGCGCTGCAGATCGAGCCAGTCCGGCCACGAGACGTCGGAATTGCCGGGAGCGCCGCGGTTGGTGCCGGTGACCGCGAACAGCCGATCCTGGTCCGCGACCAGCGGATAGGGGCGCAGGAGGATGCCTTCGATCCAACTGAAGACGGCGGCGTTGGCGCCGATGCCGAGCGTCAGGCACACGATCGCCAGCAGCGAGAAACCCGGGCTGCGCCGCAGCATCCGCAGCGCGTAGCGAGTGTCGCGGCCGAGGTCATGGAGCCAGCGGAACATGTCGGCGTCCTCCGTCCGTTCCATCGCCAGCGACGAGTTGCCGAAGCGCTCGAGCGCGACGCGCCGCGCCTCCTCCCGGCCCATGCCGCGCCGGACGTACTCATCCGTCCGCTCGTCGATGTGAAATCGACGTTCCTGGTCGAAATCGTCTCCGGTCCCTGAGAACGTGGCCTGCAGTCGCCGAACCCATCCCATCGGTTTCTCCTAGGCGAGGCGCAGAACTTTTCCAACCGCCTTGGTCAGCTGATCCCACTGCGCCTGCTCGGCGTCCAGGCGCTTCTGCCCCGCACGGGTCATGGTGTAGAGCCGCGCCCGCCGGTTGTTCGTGGTCGTCGTCCACGCGGCGCTGATCCACCCCAGATGTTCCATCCTGTGCAGGGCCGGATAGAGCGAGCCCTCCTCGACCCGCAGGATGTCGTCCGAGATCGACTGGATATCTGCGGCGATGCCGTAGCCGTGGTGCGGACCGCGGCTCAGAATCTTGAGGACCAGCAGATCGAGCGTGCCCTGGAGCGCGTCCCGTTTTTTGTGGCGGTGCAGCATTACCCTAGAACTCTAGGGTAATGACGGGTGCGTGGTCAAGCGCCTAGCGTTCGCTGGCGCGGTAGCCGCTGAGGAGGTTCGCCAACGAATAGTTGCCTTCGTGGCAGGCGTATTCGTAGATCGGTCCCCGCGACCGGGTCATGGTCAGCTCACCCTTCCAGCGCTGCATGAACGCGGTGGGATCGTCGATCTCGAACCGGTAGAGAAGGGTGTCCGCGTCGAGAAGGCTGAATCGCTCGACGACGTGAAGATGCCGATCCCATCCGAAGTTGCCGCCCGCCTCTCCGTAGAAGCCGCCGCTGTCGTTGAAGTTGGTCGTGTCGACGACGAGGGTGTCGCCAGCCCAGCGACCGATCGAATCGCCCAGCCACAGCCTGATTTCGGATGGAAGATGAGGACGGCCGTCGAGGTGAATGATTCTGGCGTCGTGGATCATCTCCGCGTGGACGACGAATGCGTCCCTGGTCTGCAAAATCTGGTAGTTGCTGTTGTAGGAATACGGCAGCATCGGCGGTCCGGCGGTGAGGAACGCCAGGCATTGATCCTGAAGTCCCGTATCCTGGGCGCTGGCGGCGTTCTTCATCGCGTCGAGGCGGTGGCGCTTGACCTCGGCAGCCGCAGGCGTGAGAGGGGGAAGGCGGCCATCGGCCGGGTCGGTGACGATCGACGTGCGGAGGGTCTTGACCGTCCGAGTACCGAATTCGCGGTAGAACGTGTTGTAGGTGCCGGTGCCGGTGTCCTTCGCTGCGGCGTCGGGCGCGGGCTCCTGATTACGTTCGGCGACCTGCCGCTCCCACTCCGCGGCTTCCTGCGGCGTGAAGAAGGCCTTTTCCCTCAACTGCGGGGGACGTTCGAGCGGAGTGGCGGTGGCGGAGTTCCAGATGCCGTCGAAGCCGGGGTGGAGGTCGGCATCGGTGCCCGGCCTCGCGGCCAAGGTCCGAACCAGCGACAACCCGGCGAGGAACACGAACAGGAACGGCGTCAGTGAAGTCCGCACAGGACGCAATTAAGCTAACACATCGGTAGAATCACGTTGGACCCAGGCGGCGTGCGAGACTTATCCAACACCGATGGATTCGAGGGTGGCAAACTTACCCGAGGAGTACTTTGTATGCGACTGAAGCTTTCCTGCGTCCTGCTGCTGGCCGCCTCTGCCGTGACCTCGTTGTCGGCGCATGTCACCGTCTCGCCGCTCCAGTCGAAGAGCGGCGCGGTGCAGAAATACGAGCTCCGCGTTCACAACGAAGCGAAGGTCGCCGCGACCTCGGTCGATCTCGACATTCCGGACGGGGTGACCGTGACGGAGGTCGCCACGCCGGCCGCCGGCAGCTACGCGACCAAAACGACCGGCGACCGCATCACCGCGATCACCTGGCGGGTCGATGTCCAGCCGGGCAAATACGTCGCCCTGCCCTTCACCGCCAAAAACCCCGACGCCGCGGCCGAACTGCGCTGGAGCATGCACGAGCATCTGGCGGACGGTTCGACCGTCGATTGGAGCGACAAGCCGGGATCGAAAGAGAAGGGGTCGATCACCAAGTTGGCAGCGAGCGAGTAGCGAGGTCCTCGCTGCGCCGGACGCGGCCCGCCGATGCGCCGCGGGCTGC
>DATASG010000322.1:0-5409 GCA_036269295.1 Vicinamibacterales bacterium
CAGATCGTTCGGATGCTGCGTCAGCGCGGTCTTCGCCGCCTCGATCGCGGCGCCGTATTTTCGGGCGGCGATGTTGGCCTCGATCAGGTAGCCGGCGATCGCCGGATCACCCGGCGACAGCTTGCGCGCATCCTCGAAGGCGGCGATCGCCTTGTCGTGCTGGCCGACTTCCTGATAGGCGAAGCCGAGGTGCGGCAGCAGAATGCTGACGTCGAACGTCTCCGGCGACTTGCCGCGGTTCTCCGCCACGACCGGCGCCAGCTCGTCGACGACAGACTGGTACTGCCGGCGCGCTTCGAGCGCCTCCGCCAGCGCGTAGTAGCCCCAGGGACTCCTGGTGTTCTGCGCGATGACCTTGCGGGCGGACGCTTCCGCCTCCTTGACATCGCCGAGCCGCCGCTGCGCCTGCGACAGCAGGTAGAGCACGCGGGCATCGGTGGTGCGCACCGCCGCGACCTCGGTCAGCGCAGCGCGCGCATGATCGAGGTTCTCGCGGCCGCCGGCGTTCATCAGCGCCGACGCGTAGCGGATCTTGAGATCGATGGCGTTGCGCGGCGCGCCCTGGATCGCCCGGCTGTACGCACCCGCCGCTTCCGCCCAGCGCCGCTCGCGTTCGTAGAAGTCAGCCAGCGCCGGCAGCAGCCGCGGATCCTCGGGGGTCCGCTCCTCGAGCCACGCAATCGCGTCGCGGCTGCGCCCCGCGCCCGCGAACGCTTCCACGAGCATCAGCGGTCCGTCCTGCCAGCCCGGCTCCTGGTTGACGAGGTCGGTCAGGAGCGGAATCGCCTTGTCGTAGGCGTTGCTGCGCACGTACAGACGCGCGAGCGTCGCGCGGACATTGGGATCGGATTCGGCGACGGCGCCGTCGAGCGCCTTCTCGAAGTGCTGGATCGCCTTCGCGAGGTTGGCGTCGGCCTGGTCGGCGCCACGGCCGCGCCCGGCAGGTGGTTGGCCGCTCTCCGACAGCGCCGCGTACACCGTGCCGAGCACCCGGTTCGCTTCGCGGTTGGTCGGTGCGATCTTCAGCGAGTTCTCCGCGGCGGCCATCGCCTCCTGCACCTTGCTCTGCTTCAGGTACAGGCCGGCGAGCTGCGCCGGAATATCCGCCGCGTTCGGGTCGAGCTCCATCGCGCGCGTATAGGCGGCGATCGCCGAGGTCTCATCTTCGTTTTCTTCGAACCGATGTCCGAGCAGGAACTGGGCGTACGCGTCGGCGACCTTCTCGGATGAGGCGGTCGTCGTCGCCGTCGACCGTTGTCCTCTGGGCGCATTTTGCGAGGCGGCGCGCGCCTCGGCCACGAGCGGAATCGAGACGCTGCACGCGGCGAGGAGAACGGCCAGCTTCATGCCCTGAATTGTTCCACAAAAGCCGGGAGGTGTCATATATTCGGAAGCATGCCCGTCGACCAGGAACTGCTCGAGATCCTCGCCTGTCCGAACTGCAAGACGCCGGTCACGCTGGTCAAAAACGGCACCGCGCTGAAGTGCGGCACTTGTAAGCGCGTGTATCCGATAAAGGACGACATTCCGGTCATGCTGATCGACGAAGCCACCATTGAAGACTGAATTGGATAATCGAGAGATGGGGTAATCGGGTCATCGATGACCCCATCACCGATTACCCGATTACCCGATGCGCATTCTTCTCGTCCGCCTCCGGCAGATTGGTGACGTCGCCTTCACGACCCCCGCCATCCATGCGCTGCGGCAACGGTTTCCTCACGCGCACATCAGCTATCTCGTCGAGCCCGCCGCCGCGCCGATCGTGGCCGGCAACCCCCGTCTGAACCAGGTCATCGTCGCGCCGCGTGCCCGAGGTGTGCGCGGACTGCTCGGCGATCTCGCGCTCGGACGCCGGCTGCGCGCCGCGCGCTACGACCTCGCCATCGATTTCCACGGCGGTCCCCGCGCTTCGCTCCTGACCTGGCTGAGTGGCGCCCCCGACCGCGTCGGCTACACGGTCGCCGGCCGCGGCTGGATGTACACCCGCCGAATCGCCAGGCCGCGTGAGCTGCGCCCGCGTCATTCGGTCGAGAACCAATGGGACCTGCTCGTGCCGCTCGGGGTCGCGCCGCCGGATCGGTCGGCCTTCCCGATGGAGATGCCCATCGACGCGGGGATCGCGGCCAGCGTCGCCGATCGGCTGACGCGCTCCGGGGTCGCCGTCGACAACCGACTGATCGTCATCCATGTGAGCGCGGGCAACCCCTTCCGACGTTGGCCGGCCGCGCATTTCGTCGAGCTCGCCGTCTCGCTCGCCGCCGCCGACCCGCGTCGCCGTGTGCTGATCACGTCCGGACCATCCGAACAGGACGCCTCCGGCCGGGTGATCGCGGAGGCGCACGCGCGATTGGCCGCTCGCGCGTCCCAGGTGCTGTCGTGCGGCGAATTCTCGCTGGCCGAGCTTCGTGCGCTCCTCGATCGCGCGGCGCTGTACATCGGCGGCGACAGCGGTCCTCTTCACGTCGCCGCGACCACCGGCGTGCCTATCGTCGGCCTCTACGGGCCAACCCTGCCCGTGAGATCGGCGCCGTGGCGCGCGGCTTCCTTGATCACCGAGTCGGTGGACGCCGGGGCGCTGCCGTGCCGCCCATGCGACCAGCGCGTCTGCGAACCGGGCGATTTTCGCTGCCTGACCTCCATCAATCCGTCGCAAGTGCTGGAAGCGGCCGAACGCGCGCTGATGAGATCAAGCCCACAAGACCTACCCGGCCGAGAGTGCCGTCCCCCGACGTCGGGGTAAGATGAACTCGTGAACGACGCCATCGCTCTCGACGCGCCGCAGCAGGCCGATCGCCTCGGTCTCGAGCAGGCCGGCGCGCTGGCATTGTTCGGGATGGCGGGCGCGGTCCAGTTCTCGATCGCCGCCGCGCAGATCCTGCTGGGCATCGCCCTCATCTGCTGGATCGCGCTCCTTATCGTCCGTCGCGAGCGCTTCGTTGCACCCGGCTTCTTCTGGCCGATGACCGCGTACGCCGCCGCCACCATCGTCTCGGCGGCCATGTCGCCCGATCCGCGCACCAGCCTGATCGATTGCAAGCAGCTGGTGTTGTTCCTGCTGGTGCCGCTCATCTACCGCTTCGTCAACGGCGAGCGTCCGCACACGCTGGTGACGGTGGTCATCACCTGCGCTGCGGTCAGCGCGGTGTTTGGCATCGTGCAGTACGGCATTTTGCACTACGACAATCTCGGTCAGCGGCCGCAAGGCACGCTCGGCCACTGGATGACCTACTCCGGTCTGCTCATGCTCGTCATCGGCGTCGCGATTGCGAGAGTCATCTTCGGCAAGAGCGATCGGACCTGGGCCGCGCTGGTCCTGCCAGCGCTCGGCGTTGCCGTCGCGCTGACCTTCACGCGCAGCGCCTGGGTCGGTGGTTGTGCCGCGGTCGCCCTGCTGTTCTCGTTGAAGGACTTCCGTTTGTTTGCGCTGCTGCCGATCCTTGCCGCGATCGTCATCGCCGTCGCGCCGGGCCAAATCACCCGGCGCTACCAGTCGATGTTCAATCTCAACGATCCGACCGTCCGCGACCGCTACACGATGCTGCACATCGGCGAGCGGATGATCCGCGCCCATCCGCTGACTGGCGTCGGTCCGAACATGGTGCAGCGTCTGTACGTCAGCTACAAAGGATCGGACTCGCTGGTCGGACCCGACGGCGTCACCCACATCAACCCGCATCTGCACGACGACTTCCTGCAGATCGCCGCCGAGCGCGGGTTGCCGGCACTCGCGCTCTGGCTCTGGTTCATCGTCACGCTCATGCGTGATCTGTGGAAGCGGTTTCAGGAGGGCCAGCGCGAACTCGCCGCGACCGCAATGGCGGCCGTCGTTGCATTGCTCACCGCGGGGCTGTTCGAGTACAACTTCGGCGACTCCGAGGTCTTGATGCTCTTCCTCACCATCGTCACCCTGCCCGCCGCCGCCGCTCGCCCGCCCTCCTGATGACGACGTTGCCGCCGATCGATGGTGGGCGTGCCCGCGATCTGGTCGAGCGCTTTGCCGACCTGTCGGTGCTCGTCGTCGGCGACGTCATGCTCGATCGCTTCCTGGTCGGACGGGTAACGCGAATTTCTCCGGAGGCGCCGGTCCCGATCGTGCGGTTCGAGTCGGAGCATACGCGCCTGGGAGGCGCCGCCAACGTCGCCCACAACATCAACGCGCTCGGCGGGCGGGCGTCGCTGGTGGGAATCGTCGGCACCGATGCCGCCGCGGCGGCGCTGCGCGCGCAGCTCGAAGCGGCGGGGATCGACGTCGGCGGACTGGTCGAGGACGCAACCAGGCCGACGACCGAGAAGGTGCGCGTCGTCACTGAGCGCAACCAGCAGGTCGCGCGCATCGACTACGAGCGCGATACCGACGTGGCCGGCGACATCGAGCGCGCGCTGGTCGCGCAGGTCGCGCGGCTCGCCGGCGGCGCCAGGTCGCTGCTCGTCTCCGACTATCTGAAAGGCACGATCACGCGCCCCGTGATCGAGGCTCTGCTACGTGGCGGCGCCCCGCTGATCGTCGATCCGAAGATCCCGCATCTTGCCTGCTATGCGGGTGCGACGCTCGTGACGCCGAATCATCACGAGGCCGAGGTGGCGACGCATCTCCGCGTCCGGACGGGAGACGAGGCCCGCCTGGCGGCGCGCGACTTCCGGACCCGCGCCCAGTGCGACGGTGTGCTGATCACGCGCGGCGAACACGGCATGTGGCTGTCGGCGGCAGCGGTCGAGGGGTCGATCCCGGCGCGGGCGCGGGAGGTGTCGGACGTGACCGGTGCCGGTGATACCGTCGTCGCAACCCTGGCGCTCGCACTGGCCGCCGGCGCAACGACGGCCGAAGCCGCCGTCCTCGCCAACCAGGCGGCGGGCATCGTCGTCGGCAAGTTCGGACCCGCAACGGTTACCGCGGAAGAGCTTCTCGCAAGTCTGAAGCACGAAGTCTGAAGCACCGGCGCACTCGTACTTCGTACTTTCAGAACGGTGTATACACCGCCATCACGCTAAACCCGCCCTTGTCGTCGTAGACGGCCCGTTGCACTCGTCCGGTCCACTTGTCGTGGACGACGATGCTGAGCGCATTGGGGTCGCGGATTTCGCGCCACTCGTACCGGGGAAGATAGGTGTGCGCGAAAATCCCGGCGACCATTACAGCAAGCAGCGCCCACCACCACGCGTCGTTCTTGATCATCTCGGCCTCGTTCCAGCGGAAACCTACCCGACCCACCTGACCCACCCGACCTAATGTCGGAAATGCCGTCTGCCGGTGAACACCATCGCGACCCCCTGCTGGTCCGCGGCCTCGATGACCTCGGCGTCGTTCTTCGAGCCACCTGGCTGCACCACCGCTGTCGCGCCGGCCTTGGCGGCGGCGTCGAACCCGTCACGGAACGGAAAGAACGCGTCCGACGCCGCGACCGACCC
>DATASG010000323.1:0-4143 GCA_036269295.1 Vicinamibacterales bacterium
GCTCCGCTTTCCCGGCTTCAAGGGCTTCGTCGGCCTGCCGCCCTCTCTGCAGATCGGCGGGCGCATGGGCAACCAGAACTACAGCATCATGATGCAGGGCATGAACACCGACGAGCTCTACGAGTGGGCGCCGAAGCTCGAGGCGGCGATCGCGGAGCAGGTGCCCGACGCGCAGGATCTCTCCACCGACATGGAGATGAAAAGCCCGCGCATCAACCTCGTGATCGACCGTGACAAGGCGGCAGCGACCGGTCTGAACGCGACGACGGTGCAAAACGCGCTCTACGACGCGCTCGGACCGAAGTGGTCGACCACGATCTACGGCGACACGGCGCAGTACCGTGTGCTGCTCGAGCTCGACCCGAAATACCAGGGGCACATCGACTCGCTCGAGAAGGTGGCGTTCAAGGCGCCGAACGGCGACCTGGTGCCACTCCAGTCGGTGATCGACTTCAAGGAGACGGTCGGCCCTCAGTCGATCAACCACTCAGGCCAGCTGCCGTCGGTGTCGGTGTCGTTCGGGCTGAAGCCGGGGGTCTCGCTCGGCTCGGTCACGAGCCGCGTCAAGCAGGTGGCCGATCGCCTGTTACCGCCGACCGTCACGACCAGCTTCGAAGGACAGGCGAAAGTGTTTCAGCAGTCCATGAACAACCTCGGCCTGTTGCTGTTCGTGGCCATCGGCGTGGTTTACATCGTGCTCGGCGCGCTCTACGAGAGCTACATCCACCCGATCACGATTCTCTCGGGGCTGCCGTCGGCGGGGCTCGGCGCCCTGGTCACGCTCTACCTGTTCGGCAACGAGCTGAACATCTACTCGTTCGTCGGCCTGGTGATGCTGATTGGCATCGTGAAGAAGAACGCGATCATGCAGATCGACTTCGCGCTCGAGGCCGAGCGCAAGCACGGCAAGTCGCCGACCGAGGCGATCTACGAAGGCTGCGTCATCCGCTTCCGCCCGATCATGATGACGACGATGGCGGCGCTGCTCGGGTCGATTCCGATCGCCCTCGGCTACGGCGCCGGCGGCGAGGCGCGGCGGCCGCTCGGGCTGGCGGTGGTCGGCGGCCTGGTCGTCTCGCAGCTGATCACGCTGTATCTGACGCCGGTCGTCTACACCTACATGGCCGGCCTGTTCAAGACGCGCAAGATTCGAACGGCCGTGGCGGACCCGGCAACGGCTTGAGAGACCCGGCAACGGCTTAAGAATTGGGAATTCGGAATCTGGAATTCGTCCATGAATATCTCTGAAGGTTTCATCAAGCGTCCGATCGCGACCAGCCTGCTGATGGCCGCGATCGCGCTGTTCGGCATGGTCGCGTATCGGTCGCTGCCGGTCAGCGATCTGCCCAACGTCGACTTCCCCACCCTGCTGGTCACGGCGCAATTGCCGGGCGCGAGCCCGGAGACGATGGGCGCCTCGGTGGCGACGCCGCTCGAGAACCAGTTTTCGATGATCGCCGGGCTCGAGTCGATGACCTCGGTCAACTCGCTCGGCTCGACCCAGATCACGCTGGAATTCGACCTGAACCGCAGCCTCGACGGCGCGGCGGTCGACGTGCAGGGCGCGATCACCCAGGCGGCACGGCTGCTGCCGCAGGGCATGCCGACGCCACCAACCTTCACCAAGGTCAACCCGGCCGACCAGCCGATTCTCTACCTGGTGATCACGTCGACGACGGTGCCGCCATGGACCCTCGACGAGTACGCCGAGACCCGCATCGCGCAGCGCATCTCGATGGTCAGCGGCGTCGCCCAGGTGCAGGTGCTCGGCAGCCAGAAGTTCGCGGTCCACGCCCAGCTCGATCCGCACGCGCTGGCGGCGCGCCAGATCGGCATCAACGAGGTCGAGGCGGCGCTGCGCAACTGGAACGTCAACACCCCGACGGGATCGATCATCGGGCCGCACAAGACCTACACGCTGCAGGCCACCGGCCAGCTGATGACCGCCGCCGAATACAAGGACATGATCGTCTCCTACCGCAACGGCTCGCCGGTGCGGCTGGGCGAGCTCGGCAACATCAAGGACGGGGTCGAAGACGAGCGCACGGCGTCGTGGTACTACACCGGTGACGGCGTGCAGCGCGCGATCACGCTCGGCATCCAGCGTCAGCCCGGCACCAACACGATCGCGGTCGCCGACGCGGTCAAGGCGCTGATGCCGCAGTGGAAGCTGGAGCTGCCGTCCAGCATTCACATGGACGTGCTCTACGACCGCTCCGACACCATCCGCGAGTCGTACCGCGACGTGCAGTTCACCATGCTGCTGACGCTGGCGCTGGTGATCATGGTGATCTTCGTGTTCCTGCGCAACGTCTGGGCGACGGTTATACCGAGCCTGGCGCTCCCCTTCTCCATCATCGGCACCTTCGCGGTGATGTACCTGCTCGGCTACAGCCTCGACAACCTGTCGATGATGGCGCTCATCCTCTCGGTTGGCTTCGTCGTCGACGACGCGATCGTGATGCTGGAGAACATCTACCGGCACGTCGAGATGGGCGAGGACCCGCTGACCGCGTCGCTGGTCGGATCGCGCGAAATCGGCTTCACGATCGTGTCGATGACGCTGTCGCTCGCGGCGGTGTTCATCCCGGTGCTGTTCATGGGCGGCGTGCTGGGACGGCTGTTCCGCGAGTTCTCGGTCACGATCTGCGTGGCGATCCTGATCTCCGGCGTGGTTTCGGTGACGCTGACGCCGATGCTGTGCAGCCTGTTCCTGAAGAAGCCGTCCAAGCACGGCGAGACGTCGACATTCGGCAGGGTCACCGAGCAGGGATTCGACAGCATGCTGCGCGGCTACGACCGGGGGTTGAAAGTCGTCCTCCGCCATCGTCCCGCCACCATGGCGACGTTCGTCGCGGTGCTGATTCTGACCGGCGTGCTGTTCGTGCTGGTGCCGAAGGGATTCATCCCGGAGCAGGACACGGATCAGATCGCGGTCACCACCGAGGCGGCGCAGGGCACGTCGTACCAGAAGCTGGTCGAGTACCAGGACAAAGTCGCGAAGATCATCCGCGCCGATCCGAACGTCGAAGGGCTGGTCTCGACCATCGGCGGCAGCGCGGCGGCGACGCTCGGCGGTCCCAACCTCGGACAGATCGTCGTGCATTTGAAACCGCGCGGCGATCGCAAGGAGCTGGCGGGCGACATCATCACCCGGCTGCGGCCCGAGATGGCCAAAGTCGTCGGCATGGATGTCTACATGCAGAACCCGCCGACGGTGCGCATCGGCGGCCAGGTGAGCAAGAGCCTGTATCAGTTCTCGATGCAGTCGCCGAACCGCGAAGAGCTCTACAAAGCGTCGCGCGACATGAAGAAAGCGCTGACCGATCTTCCCGGCATCGAGGATCTGACCAGCGACCTCGAGATTTCGAGCCCGCAGGTCAACGTCGAGATTGACCGCGACAAGGCAGCAGCGCTCGGCGTCACCGCAAACCAGATCGAGAGCGCGTTCTACGACGCGTACGGTCCGCGCTGGGTTTCGACGATCTACGCGCCGGTCAACGAGTACAAAGTGCTGCTCGAGCTGGCGCCCGAGTTCCAGAACGATCCGGCGGCGATGTCGCTGCTCTACTTCAAGGCGACGCCGCAGCAAGGGGGCGGCGCGATCGCGAACGCGGCCGGCACGCTCAGTACGGCCTCAGCGACGACCGGCGCCAACACCGCGGCAAGCGGCGCCGGCGGCGCGCTCGGCGCCGGCGGCGGGAACTCGACGAATGTCGGCGTGGTGGTGCCGCTCGACACGCTGGCGCGCACCTCGCAGGTGATCGGGCCGCAGACGGTGAACCACCACGGCCAGCTGCCGGCGGTCACGATCTCGTTCGGGCTCGCGCCCGGCGCCTCGCTCGGCGACGTGCTGACACGGGTGCAGAAGATCGCCGATCAGACGCTGCCCGACACGGTCAGCGGCGCGTTCCAGGGCGCGGCCAAGGCGTTCGAGAGCTCGCTCGGCAACCTCGCGGTGCTGCTCGTGATCGCGATCATGGTGGTTTACATCGTGCTCGGCATCCTCTACGAGAGCTACATCCACCCGCTGACGATTCTCTCCGGGCTGCCCTCGGCGGCGTTCGGGGCGCTGGTGACGCTGATCGTGTTCCGGATGGACCTCAACATCTACGCGTTCGTCGGCATGATCATGCTGATCGG
>DATASG010000324.1:0-5762 GCA_036269295.1 Vicinamibacterales bacterium
CACCGACGCGATGCGGCGCGGAAGCAAGATCATCCGGCCGGTCAACATCAGCATCCGGGTCGGGACGCCGATCGAGACCGCCGGGATGGAGATGGCCGATCGCGATGCGCTGATCGCCCAGGTCCGGGGACGGATCGAGGAGCTGCTCGCAGAGGGCCCGGTGGTAGACTGATCCCGCCAGCGGGGGGGGACAGCACATGAAGGGGTTAACGCCGTGGGCGAGGGGCTGCCGCCGCCGCGCCTCTGGCGCTTTGGCGAGCCTCGCCGAAGCTCCGTGGCGTTTCACGCGAGCGAAAGCGGGGGGGCTGGGGGCGCTCGCCGTCGCGCTCGTCTTGACCTTGGTCGTCGGCTTCGCGCAGGCGCCAGCGCCACAACCGCCACCGCAACCGCCGCCGACCTTCCGCACCGAGGCGAACTACGTCCGCGTCGACGCCTACCCCACCAAGGACGACGCCCCGGTCACCGACCTCACCCAGGCGGACTTCGAGATCCTCGAGGCGGGCGCGCCGCAGAAGATCGAGCAGTTCGAGCGCGTGGTGATCAGGGCCGCCGGGCCGCAGGACACGCGTCTGGAGCCGAACACCGTGCGCGAATCGCTGGCCATGGCTCAGAGCTCACGGGCGCGGCTGATCGTCATCTTTCTCGACACCTACCATGTCGAGATCGACGGGTCCCGCAACATCCGCAAGCCGCTCGTCGACGCGCTCGATAAACTGATCGGCGCCGACGATCTTGTCGCGGTGATGACGCCGGAGATGTCGGCGCACGATATCACCTTCGCGCGCAAGACCACGACCATTGACGGCTTCCTGACACGCTACTGGCACTGGGGCGAGCGCGCGCGGCTGATTCCCGCCGACCCGGTCGACGAGGAGTACGGCGCGTGCTACCCGAACCGCAGTGCGGCCATCGGCTGCGCCGATCAGAACGGCATCGCGGCGGAGATGATCGATCGCCGCCACGAAAAGCTGACGCTCGACGCGCTCGACGATCTGGTCGACTACCTGCGCGGTGTGCGCGAGGAGCGGAAGGCGATCCTCGCCGTCAGCGATGGCTGGCTCCTGTTTCGTCCCAACGAGAACCTGATGCGGCCGCTCGCCTGCCAGGGCGTGCCGACCGGGCCGACCGTCTCGGTCGACCCGCGCTCGGGCAAGCTGACGACCAAGGATCCAGCGGGCGCCGTTCCGAACAACAAGTGCGATGCCGATCGGATGCGGCTGGCGCAGCTCGACAACGATCGACAGTTCCGCGATCTGCTCGACGCCGCCAACCGCGCCAACGCCTCGTTCTACCCCGTCGACCCGAGAGGGCTGGCGGTCTTCGATACGCCGGTGATGAGGCAGGACGTGCCGGGTCCGCCGCCACCCATCATCCCCGCGTCGGTCGACCAGGCGATGCTCAGGGACCGTATTTCGTCGCTTCGCTCGTTGGCCGAGGCGACCGACGGCCTCGCGATCGTCAACTCGAACGATCTGGCGAAGGGACTCAAGCGCGTCGTCGACGACCTGAGCTCGTACTATCTGATCGGCTACTACTCGACCGGCAAGCTGGATGGAAAGTTTCATTCGATCTCGGTCCGCGTCAAACGGCCGGGCGTGCGCGTGCGCGCGCGCCGCGGCTATCTCGCATCGACACCGGCCTCCGCTGCGACGCTGGCGCGGTCGGCGGCAGGGAAGCGTGCGCCGACGATCGAGCCGGCCGAGGCCGCGGCCGCCCATGCGGTGGAGGCGGCGATCGCGCCGCTGTCCGGCTACACGCGCGACGTGCCGCTGCGTCTGCAGCTCGCGGCCGGCTGGAAGCCGAACGACAGTGCGTCCGCGGCGATGTGGGTCGTCGGCGAACTCGGCGCCGTGGCGACGATGGGCGACGCCTGGGCTGAGGGTTTCGACGCGACGGTGACGTTGACGACGCCGGCGGACGCGCCGGTGGGGAGCGGGCGGATCAGCGTGCCGCGCGGCGGTCGCACCTTCCGCGTCGCGGTCACCGCGTCGCAGCCGCTCGTCCCGGGAGAGTACGTGCTGCGCGTCGGCGCCCGCGCCGGCGCCGCCTCGATCCCATCGCGCGAAACGGCGCGGGTGACGATTCCCGCCGCACCGGAAGCGATCGGCGCCTTGTTCGTCCGCCGGGGAGCGTCGACCGGCAACAAGGACGTGCCGACCGCCGACCTGCGGTTCCGCCGCAACGAGACGGTCCGCGTCGAGATACCGGCGCTTTCCGGGGATCCTGTCACAGCGCGGTTGCTCGACCGGACGGGGAAGCCGCTCGCGGTCCCGGTGACCGCGGCGGTGCGAGACGATGCGGATGGATCGCGGTGGGTGACGGCGCAGCTCGCCCTGTCGCCCCTGGCGCCGGCCGATTACGCCATCGAGATCACGGCGGGGTCTGGTGGGGAACGCCGGATGATCTCCGCGTTCCGAGTAGTCCCGTAATTCAGCATTCAGCGCTCAGCATTCAGAACTTCTTACGACCCGCCCAGTGAAAACGAAAGCGTCCATGGCTTAAGCGGCTGGCCGTCGGTGCCGAGGATGCCCTCGAGCAGGTCGATCTTCAGCGTGCGGAAGCGCTCGAGCGGTTTGGTGAACTTCAGCTCCAGCACACGGTTGGCCGGCGCGTACTGAAACGTGAAATCAACCGCCGGCGTGACCGGCTCGCCGCGCTCCGCGCTTTGCGACTCGAGGTAGTGCGGCTTGATGCGTCCCTTCAGCGTCGCCGGATCGAGATCCCGCGAAAACTGAACCCGCACCGTGGCTGTCATCCGGACGTCGGTCTCGTCCTGCGTCGGCGCGCTGAAGACCACTTCCGGCGGCGGCCCGGCCGGCACGCGGATCGGTTCTTCGTCGGTGTGCGTTTCGGTCGGCGGCTTGGCGAACGCGAGACTGCCTGCCTCGGCGTCGAGCACGAGGAGGCCGCGCACCTGCTGCACCGTGCCGCGCAGCGTCAGCCAGCGGCCGGTGTCGATGCGGGCGTCGAGCCCGAGCTCCAGGTCCTTGCCGTTCGCGTCCTTGAGCCGCGGCCGCATGTTCGACACCCAGATGGCGGCGTCGGTTGAGCGCAAGACGAAATCGTAGCGGCTCTTCCCGGGCGCGTCCGGCATCTCGCCGAGCAGGTTGCGGCCGGAGAACTGTCCCGTGATCGCCACTTTCTGATCGAGATAGCGCGACGGGTACAGCGCGATACCGCGAATCGTCGCCTGCGCCGGCAGGGTCGTCGGCGCCACCGCGGTCGCGACGATGGCGGTGACCTCGCCGGGACGCGGCCACGGCGCGTTGGGGTCGATCTTGAAAGTCTGCCGGAGATCGTAGGTGCTGAGGCGGATGTCATCAGGCTTCATCCGGCCGAGATCCCAGAACTCACCGCGGACTTCGTCGAGACCGTCGGGCGCCGTGCCCTTGAAGAGCAGGTGAATTGAGGTGTTGTCGTCGGAGAGGCGCAGCTGATCCTTCTCGACCCCTACCTTGCCGACGATCAGGATCGGGCGGCCGTGAAAAAAGCCAGGGTAGGCGAGCATCGTGGTCAGGTTGGTGGCGCGCCGCGTCGCCGGCTGAGCGGAGACCGTTGCGGCGATCGCCAGGAGGAGAGCGAGGGTGCGTTTCATGACCTGGGCAGGCGTCTTCCCTCTACATTACCCTTTTCTGGGCCGCTCTCGAGAGCACCACTGCCAGCGCGAGGAACAGCAGCGCGCTGGCGACGTAGCCGCTCGTGCCCTCGTGCAGGAACGGCAGATAGCCGCCGAGGGTCTGGGTGATCTCGATCAGCTTGTGGCGAGCGCCGTCGCCGCCCGTTCGCTGGGTCCCCACCAGCACCGCGTAGAGAATGCCGCAGAGCGACCCGCCGGCGATCAGCCCCGAGCTGAACAGCGTGCCGGCGCCGACCTCGGAGTCGGCAGCGGCGCCCATCCTTCGTTCGACGAACGCGCGCACCAGGCCGCCTGCGAAGATCGGCGCCGTGGTCGCAATCGGCAAGTATGAGCCAACGGCGAACGAGAGCGAGCGAACGCCGCACAGCTCGAGCGTCACCGAGACGAACACGCCGACCAGCACCAAGCCCCACGGCAGGTTCTGGTTCAGCAGCCCCTTGATGATCGTCGCCATCAGCGTCGCCTGCGGGGCGGGAACGTCCGGACTCCCGATTCCGAACACGGTGTGCAAGTACAGCGTCGTCCAGCCGATGACGCCGGCTGACGTGACGACGCCGATGATCAGGCCGATCTGCTGGTAATACGGCGTGGCCCCGACCAGATAACCGGTCTTCAGATCTTGAGACGTTCCGCCGGCCTCTGCGGCCGCGATGCAGACGACCGCGCCGACACACAACGCGATTGGGCCATACGGATTGCCGGTCCAGCCGAGCGCGACGAACATCAGGAAGGTCAGGATCAGGGTCGCGATGGTCATCCCCGAGATCGGATTCGACGAGGTGCCGATCAGGCCTGTGATGCGCGACGACACGGTCACGAACAGGAAGCCGAAGATGATCACCAGGACAGCGGCGAGGAAGTTCCCCTGCATCGGCATCTTCGGCGCAACGGCGAGGAAGATCGCGAGCAGAAACGATCCGCCGAGCACGAAGGCGGTCGGCAGATCGCGCTCCGTGCGCAGGGTCGCCGCGGTGGAGGCGCCGGCGCCGAAATCCTTGATCCCTTCGCGCGCCGAGGCGACGATGGTCGGCAGCGTACGCCCGAGCGTGATGAGGCCGGCAGCGAGCACGGCGCCGGCACCGATGTAGCGGATGTACGCGCTCCAGAGCTGCCCCGGGCTCATCTCGAGAATCGTGAACGGGAGCCCGGTCGCCGGGTTGTTGGCGAAGTTCGGATGGATCGGCGGGAAGGGCACGTTGATGTACGCGCCGAGGATTGACAGCAACGGCAGCAGCACCAGCCAGGAGAGCACTCCGCCGGCGAACATCGTGCCGGCAATCCGCGGCCCGATGACGTAGCCGACGCCCATGTATTCCGGAGAGATGTCGATGTTCAGCGTGGCGTTCGGGAACTGGCTTCCGCGCGGCGTGGAGTAGTCGAGCTCGGTGAGAAACAGGTTGAATACCCACGACAGGGCCTTCCACAGCGCGCCGACGCCGACGCCGGCGAACACCATCGACGCCAGCTTGCCGCCGCGCTCGCCTGCGATCAGCACGTCGGCGCAGGCCGCGCCTTCCGGGTACGGCAGCACCCCGTGCTCCTTGACGATGAGCGCGCGGCGCAGCGGGACCATCATCAGCACGCCGAGGATGCCGCCGGCGAACGCGAGCATCGCGATCTGGTAGTAGTTGAAGTAGGCGGGGCCGTCCGGCGTGAGGAAAATCAGCGCCGGAATCGTGAACACCACGCCGCCGGCAACAGATTCCCCGGCCGATCCAATCGTCTGGACGATGTTGTTTTCGAGAATGGTCGAACCGCCCAACTTCTTCAGCACCGAGATCGCGAGCACGGCGATTGGAATCGAGGCGCTCACGGTGAGGCCGGCGCGGAGCCCCAGGTACACCGTCGACGCACCGAAGAGCAGCCCGAAGAGCACGCCGATGACGACCGCCTTCAGGGTGAACTCGGCGGGCGACTGACTCGCGGGGACGTAGGGCTGAAAGCCGGTCGACGCGGGCGGCGCGGTCGTCGCGGGGACGGTGTAGGCCATAGCGGCGGATATTAGCACGCGGTTTTTTGTTACAATCTCCCGCTGCCTTGTGAAAACAACGAACAAAGGCCCGTCGAAGAGCTCACCGGCGAAACAGAGCGCGGATCAGGTTTCGGAGCTCACCACCAACCGGCT
>DATASG010000325.1:0-2177 GCA_036269295.1 Vicinamibacterales bacterium
AGTACGGGCTCCCGGCCGTCACGCAGATCCAGCGCACCCCCATCGATTCCAGCAGCCGCAGCACCGCACGCGCTTCGTCGAGCGCCGCGTCCAGCAGCGCGTCGTTGTCGAGCAGACCGAAGCCGGGTCGGCTCGGAGCAGCGCCAACAAGCGAACGCGGTCCGGGGGGTTCGGGTTCGCCGACCTGATCGGATCGGCGCTTGCGATACGGGGTCGTGTCGAAGACCGAGATGCGGACCGCGACCTCGAGCCCGCCGACATCGGCGCGGATCGCATCGATCACCCGGCGCATGAAACGCGTGCGGTTCTCGAGCGGGCCGCCGTAAGGTCCACTGCGGGTGCGGGCGCCGAGCAGCTCGTGTCCCAGATAGCCGTGACAGGCCTTGACGTCGACGAAGCTGAAACCGGCATCGCGCGCCAGCCGCGCCGCCCTGACGAAATCGTCGACCAGGTCATCGAGCTCCCGGTCCTCGAACACGCGTACACCGCCGGGGAAGCGGCGATCGAGAATCGGGTTCGGACACGCGGCGATTGGCGCCTGGCGATCGAAGACGTCGGGCCGCGCGTAGCGCCCCGAGTGCGTCAACTGCAGGCCGACGTACAGGTCACCGTCGGCGTTCGCTCCGAAACGATCGCGATGCGCCGCGACGAGCTCCTGTCGCAGCGCCGCGATCGCCGGCTGCGTCCGCGCGTTCATCATCAACTGGTGCGGGTTGGCGCGGCCGTCCCGCCGGACGGCGACCGCTTCCCCGCCCCAGATCAGCTTGGCGCCGCTGATACCGAAATTCCGCCAGCGACGACGGGTCAGATCGCCAGGTTCGCCGTCCGGCGTTCCATCCCAACCTTCCATCGGCAGGATGCAGAATCGGTTGCCGACGCGGACGGGCGGCAGTTCGAAGGCCCTGCCGAGCGGCGATCTGTCGGTGGGCGCAAGCTCGGCGTCGAACGCGATCGGAATGCCGCTCCGATCGAGGTGGGCGCGAAACGCCGCCGCGCTCTTCAGCGTCGCGACGCGCGGATAACGAGTCGGGTTCAAGCGGCTATGCTAGACCGATTCGATCCGGATCGCCGCGTGCGAAGTTCGCCCCCCCAGCGGTAAAGCCACTTTCGTCCGACGGTGCTCGAGATGGCGCTGTGCTACGATCCGCGCCGAACGCCGCTTCGCGCGATCCGCGACCCCGCCCGAGGAGGAATCAGTGTCCGACGCTCAGACGAGCAGCCGACGTGAGTTCGTCAAGGTGGCCGGCACCGCCGCCCTGGGCGCCTCGCTGTTTCCATCCGAGACGCTGGCGGAGCCTCGCGTCAGGCGCCGCTATGCCATCGTCGGCACCGGCGACCGCGGCAGCGGGATGTGGGGACGCGACCTCGTGCAGCGCTATCCCGATCTGCTCGAGTTCGTCGGCCTCTGTGACCAGAACCCGAAGCGGGCGCTGGCGGCCAAGGCCTATATGGGCATCAACGCGCCGACGTTCACCAACGTCGACGAAATGATCGAGAAGACCAGGCCCGAGCTGCTGATGGTGACGACCGTCGACGGCTTCCACCACGAGTACATCATCAAGGGGCTCGATCACGGCCTGGAAGTGATGACCGAGAAGCCGCTCACGACCGACGAAACCAAGTGCCAGGCGATTCTCGACGCGGAGAGGCGGAACCACCGGAAGATCGTGGTCACGTTCAACTACCGATACGCGCCGGCGCATCAGCAGATGAAAGAGATCCTGATGTCCGGCGAGATCGGCAGCGTCGTGTCGGTCGACTTCAGCTGGTACCTCGACGTCGTCCACGGCGCCGACTACTTCCGCCGCTGGCACCGGCTGCGCAAGAACAGCGGCTCGCTTCTCGTGCACAAGGCCAGCCATCACTTCGATCTGATGAACTGGTGGCTAGGCGCCGATCCGGTCGAGGTATCCGGTTACGGCGGACTCGGGATCTACGGCAGGAACGGCACCTTCCGCGCCCAGCCGCCGACCGACAACTGCCGCAACTGCACGCATACCAGGGAGTGCCGCTTCTACTACGACATGACCAAGGACAAGCGGCGGATGGACCTGTACGCCGCCTGTGAGAGCGCCGACGGCTATTACCGCGACGGCTGCGTCTTCCGCGAGGACATCGATATCTTCGACAACATGCAGGCGATCGTGAAGTACAGCAACGGCGCGACGATGAGCTAC
>DATASG010000326.1:0-7514 GCA_036269295.1 Vicinamibacterales bacterium
TGGAACGTCCACACCATCTTCCCCGTTCGGGCGTCGAACGCGCGCACGTCGCCCGGCGGATCGTTGCGATAGGCGAGGCGATCGCCGACGCCGTTGCCGAGGATCACGAGGTCTTTGTAGACGATCGGCGGCGACGTGTTCGTGTAGTGGGTCTTGTTGATTTCCCAGACCAGGCCCTTGCTGAGATCGAACGCGCCGTGCGTGCCGAAGCTGTCGACGAGCCGTCCGGAGGCCGCGTCGATGCAGAACAGACGATAGCGGCTGTTGATGAAGATCCGCAGCTTGTTGCCGTCGGCGCTGTCGCGCCAGGCGGCGACGCCGCGGTGGACGAAGCCGGTACCGTTGGGCGGCTGGCCGTCCTCGTAGGCCTTGGGATCGAAGGCCCACAACTCGGCGCCGGTGTCGGCGTTCAGCGCGATGACGCGGTTGTACGGCGTGCTGAAGTACAGCACGTTGTCGATCATCAGCGGGGTCGCCTGGAAGTTGCCGGGGCGCGTGCCGAACTGGCTCAATGCCTTCTCGCGCGCCGCCCATTCCCACGCGACGCCGAGCCTCGCCGCGGTCGACGCGCTGACGTCGTTCAGCGACGAGTACTTCATCCCGCCCTGATCGCCGCCATAAAAAGGCCAGTCCTGCTCGCGTGAGGCCCGCTCCGGCTGCCGGCCCAGCGCCACGTCGAGCGGCCTGTCCCGAGCAACGACGAGCGGGAGCGAGACCGCGCACGCGACCAGCAGAACGGCGACCGACAGTTTGAGCATGACGCGAGTGTCGAGGATTATAATGCGCGCCATGAAATTGAATGCCGCTTTGTTTGCCGTGTTGCTGGCCGCCCCGTCGCTGCTGGCGCAGAACCAGACCGTCCGGATTCACGCGGCGACCGTGCTCGACGGCACCGGCAAGACGCTCAAGAACGCGACGATCGTGGTACAGGGATCCAAAATCACGTCGATCGAAACCGGCGGCGCGCCCGGCGCCGATTACGAACTGGGACAATTGACGCTGGTGCCGGGTCTGATTGACGTCCACGCCCACGTCGGGTGGCACTTCGACAAGAACGGCCGCTACGCGGCGCGCCCCGGCTCGCCGGCGCAGGAGATTCTGTACAGCGCCGAAAACGCCTACGTCACCCTGATCGCCGGCTTCACCACGATCCAGAGCCCGGGACAAGCCAACGACGTGGAGCTGCGCGAAGCCATCGCGCGCGGACTGTTCCCCGGGCCGCGCATCCTCACCTCGATACGCCAGATCAACGAACGCAGCGGCACCCCGGACGAGATCCGCCAGAAGGTTCGCCAGCTCAAGGCGGACGGCGCCGACGTGATCAAGATCTTCGCGTCCGCCAGTATCCGCGACGGCGGCAAGCAGACCATGAGCGACGAGCAGTTGGTCGCGGTGTGCGGCGAGTCGAACGCGCAGGGCATGCGGACGATGGTCCACGCGCACAGCCCAGAATCGATCAAGGCGTCGGTGAATGCCGGCTGCCTGCAGATCGAGCACGGCGTGTTCGCGACCGACGAGGTGCTGAAGCTGATGGCCGACAAAGGCGTCTACTTCGATCCGAACGTCGGCGTGGTGCTGCAGAACTACCTGAAGAACCGCGACAAGTACAACGGCATCGGCAACTACAACGACGAAGGCTTCGCCTACATGGAAAAGGGGCTCGCCCTCAACAAGACCATGATTCAGAAGGCGGTGGCGACGCCCGGGCTCAAGATGGTGCTCGGCACGGACGCGGTGGCGGGCGCGCACGGCCACAACGCCGACGAGATCGTGGAGCGGGTGCGGCAGGGCGGCCAGAAGCCGATGGATGCGATCATCTCGGCGACGTCGATGGCCGCCAGGTCGATGCGGTTGGAGAAGACGATCGGCACCCTCGCTCCCGGCTACGAGGCCGACATCGTCGGGCTCTCCGGCGATCCGCTGACCGATATCACCGCGGTTTCCCGCGTCGCGTTCGTGATGAAGGGCGGGAAAGTCTACAAGCTGAGTGCCGGCACGGCTCGCGGCGCTGGCGCCAGGTAACCGGTTTCAGCCGCGGTAAGGAATCGGTTGCTCGGCGCAATGCCGCCGGCGGTAGTCCTCGAGCGCCTGCTGGGCCGCGTCGGTGAATTCGATGCCGGCGCGATAGTGCGCCGCCATGACCAGCACCGGCTTCTCGAAGGTGGACCACGCCACCTGTGCCATCACCTGGAGCATGTCGCCGGTGTCCGGCAACGCGAGCTTGATCTTCTGACGCGGCCGCAACACCGGTCCTGAGACGATCTGCGCCCCAAGGACGGAGATGTCGACAAGGTTGGCGCTGCCATTCTCCACCACCGCATTGACCGCGTCGCGGACCAGGAATCGCGGTGCGCGCCGGGTGTTGAGCGCCGCGGCTGGCGCCGCGATCATCGGCGCAGCGGGCGCGACGACGACCGCCGGTTTGGATGCGACGGCAAGTGGACGAGAGACGCTGACCGGCTCGGGCGCGGAGCTGCGCGGCGCCGTCACCCAGCGTCCTTCGAGCTGGACGACGAGCCGGATGTCGCCTTGCGGGATCGCCAGCTGCTCGACGCGCTCGACGAACGCCACGCCCGGGGGCGTCCGGGCGAAGAGGGCGTCGACGACGACCAGCTTCGGCTGATGTGCCCGGATCGTGTCGATGGCCGAGGCGACGTTACTGGCCGTGAAATACATCATACGGCCCGGCAGCAGCACGCCGTCGCGGATGGCCGGGATCCGGGCCGCGTCGGCAACGATGATCGTGAGATCGGACGGCATTGGAGTGTTGATCGCGGCTGCAACGGTGATGCCACGTCGCATTGTCGATCTGCGGAGCGCATCGGGCTCATCGCCAGGGGCGGGGACCGCTGACTCGACGAAACGGTAATCGCCAGGAAGAAAAATGCAATCACAGCCTGCCGCAGACCGCGTCAGCCAGTCGGAAGACATCCGACCGATCGTTGTAAACCTGAGCGGAAACGCGCACCCAGAGGCGCGCCCGCCACGCGTGCAGCTGCACTTCGATGCGATCCTCGACCAGGAGCGCGGTGCGGAGGCGCGCCGCCTGGTCGGCCGTCGCGCCGGCGCGTTCCGGCAGCGGGACGGTCACCATCGCCCCGATCATCTCGTCCGGTGCATCGAGCGTCGTGCCCCAGCGCTCGGTCAACACGCGGGCGGCTTCTCGCGCCAGGCCGTGCATGTAGGCCAGCACCGCGTCGAAGTCCCACTCGCGCAACAGCGCAATCCCTTCCGGCGCGGCCAGGTAGCTGGTCGGGTCGCTCGTCGCCTGATGCTCGAACTCCGCCTGGAAGCCCAGGCCGGAACCCCAGGAGACGATGGGATGGTGAAGGGCGGCCTGGTGTTCCGGCTTCGCCCACAGGATGCCGCAGGCGCGGGGCGCGTGCGCCCACTTGTGCAGGTTCGCCGCATACCAGTCGGCGCCGGTGGCCGGAATGTCGAGCGCGATCGAGCCCGGAGCGTGGGCGCCGTCCACCAGCACCGGCACGCCGCGGGCGTGGCACTCGGCGACGATGGCCGCGACCGGAAGCACCAGCGCCGACTGCGCGGTGACGTGGTCGACGACCACCAGCTTGGTGTGTGAGCGGAGCGCGCGCGCGACCGCCGCGACGACATCGCCGGCATCTCGCAACGGATACGGCATCTCCGCGATCCGCAGCGTCGCTCCCTGCGCGCGCGTGACCACGCCGGCGGCCAGGGCGACGGCGCCGTATCCGAGATCGGTGATCACGACTTCGTCGCCGGGGCCAAGCGGGACCGAACGCAGCACCGCATTGAGGCCGGTGGTCACGTTCGCGACGAAGACGAGGTCGTCCGGACGCGCGCCGACAAACGGTGCAATGCGGCCGATCGCTTCACGCAGCCGCGACTGCCGCCGCCACGGCATCGGCTGATGGCCGTGCAGTTCGCGCAGCACGAACCGCGACGGCTGGCGCTCCATCTCGTCCCGGAGGGCCTGCTGCGCCTGGAGCACGCGCCGCGGCGGTGCGCCGACGGTGCCGTGATTGAGATAGGTCATCTCCGGGTCGAGGAGCCAGTGCTCACGCATCGAACGGCCGAATGTCGGCATCTTGAAACCTCAGCGCCGCAGCCGCGCGACGAGCGCGGCCATGTCGTCAGGCAGCGGCAACTCGAACGCCATCTCGCGTCCGTCCGACGGGTGGGTGAAGGTCAAGCGGTGCGCGTGCAGCGCCTGACGCGGAAAGGCGATCGGACGCAGCGCCTCCGGCCCGTAAATGTAGCGCACCTCGCCCACCAGTGTGTGCCCGCGCAGCCGCGCCTGGATCCGGATCTGGTTGCGCTTGCCGGTGACGAGGGTGACCTCAATCAGCGACGCGCCGCCCAGCGGCTCGAGCACCCGGTAATGGCTGATCGCTTCCTTGCCCCGTGGATCGCGCGGCGACGTCTCTTTCTGGATCAGCGCTTTCAGATCCCAGACCAGATGATCGTGCCAGGTTCCTGACGCCGGAGAGGGGACGCCGTAGACGACCGCCTGATACACGCGCGCCGGATGATGACGCTTGAACTGTTCCTTCAGCGCCAGCTGCGCGCTCTCGCTCTTGGCGAACAGCACCAGGCCCGAGGTGTCGCGATCGATCCGGTGCACGACGAACGGACGCCGGCGCCCGCGCTGGCTCAAATAGATCTTGAGGTCCTCGAACACCGAGCGCGCGTCGTTGCGGCGCTGCAGCGGCAGCGGCACCGCCAGCAGGCCGGCCGGCTTGTTCAGCACGATCAACGCCTCGTCCTCGTAGACCACCGGCAGATCGCGATTGGCGCCGAGCGTCGAGCGCCGCCTGGCGCTGCCCGGCCGATCGGCCCACAACCGCACGACGTCACCGGCGGCGACCCGCGCCGGTGCGTCCGCCAGCGTCATCTCGCGATCGTTGACGAATACCTTCCCTCGCTCGAGCGCGGCGGCGGCCTTCGGACGCGATCCGGCGCGATCGGGCGCCGCCAGATACTTGTCGAGGCGCAGGCCCACGTCGCCGGCCGCGACCGTCCACTCAGGCACACCCGCATGATACGCGTGTACAATTCGCCGATGCCGCTACAACCCGAGCAAGCGCTGTTTCTCCGTGACAACGGGGTCCGCTCTCTCAAGACCGAGCAGCCGATCACGCAGACCGTGATCGAGGCGATCCCACTCGACAAGGGCGACTACCGGCCGGACGAGGTCGGCAAGACCGCGCTCGAGCTTGCCTGGCACATGGTCAGCGCCGAGCACCGCTTCAGCGACGCCGTGATCAACGGCGCGTTCGATTTCAGCAACCCGGGACGGCCGGCGGGGCTGACGACCTCTGCCGAGATCGCGCGATGGTATGCCGAGACGAGCCGGCAGGATCTCGCGCGACTGGCGGCGCTGCCGGCCGACGCGCTGCTGAAGATCGTCGACTTCCGCGGCCTGTTCCAGCTGCCGGCGGTCGCCTTCCTCGACTTCTCGCTGCACCACATCATTCATCACCGCGGACAGTTGACGATGTATCTGCGGCCGATGGGGGCGAAGGTGCCGGCGATCTACGGCGAGAGCTACGACAGCGCCAAGGCCAAAGCCGGCGGATGAAGCGCCTCGTCCTGATCGCGGCCTGCGCGGCGGCGTGCTCCTGCTCGAAGCCTGAGGCGCCGCCGGCTCCCGTCGCCTCCGCCGCGCCGCCGTCTGCGGCGTCATCGGCGGCGGCACACGGCAGCGTCGCGGGGCGCGTGCACGCCGCCGGCACGGCGGTCGTGGTGCTGGAGCCGAGGAGCCCCCGCGCTTTTGCGCCGCCGGACGAGAAGCCGGTGATGGACCAGGCCGGGCTGACGTTCGGTCCCGAGTTGCTGCTGGTGCGCACCGGCTATCCGGTGGAGTTCCGGAACAGCGACGACACGCTGCACAACGTGCGGGTGAGCCACGAGGAGACGCACGCCTCGGCGTTCAATGTCGCCATCCCCACCGGCGAGTCGTACACCTACACGTTCGAACGGGACGGCTTCTACCGGGTCGGCTGTGACATTCATCCGGCAATGGCCGCATCGGTGTTCGCCGCCTCGTCGCCGTTCACGACGCTGGCCGCCGCCGACGGCAGCTTCACGTTCGCGGACGTCCCGCCAGGCGCCTGGACGGTCACCGTCTACACCGGCGGCAAGAAGCTGCATCAGGACGTCGCCGTCACCGGCGGAGTGACCAAAGTCACGATCGAATAGCGTGGCCTGATCGGCGATCCCGCCGCGGCTTCAGCGAAGGCGGAAACGCCCGCGCCTTCGGCGCTACCGCGGACGCTTCAGCAGCAGCGTCGTGCCGCCAGGGTTGACGAACGCAATCCCGGTCGTCTCCCATCCGGTGACGCCCTTCGGATTCAGCACCTTCAGGACGTCGTCGGGCGACTGCAGCGTGATCGTTTCGTACTCCCAGGCCTTCCGGATCTCGGTGACCTGCACCGGGTTGGTGCGGGCAAAGCCCGGATCGCCGTTGATCACCTGCACCTTCATCGGCGCGTCGAGGTTGATCTCGCGCAGGTCCACCGGGATCGTCTCGGCGCGGCCGCGGTTCTGGACCCACACGCGTGCCTGCGTCATCTGGCCCGGCTGCTGCTGCGCCGGCTCGGGCGCGGCCAGAATCGAGGTGGCGGCAACGATCAGGACACAGACGGAGGCCTGGGCAACGGTCATCATGCGCATGTCGGCTCCTCACACCTTCCACTCGAGCGACGCCGATTGGCCGGCGACGTAGAGTGAGGTGTTCCACTCTGAGACGAAGAACCACCAGGAAAAGACGCCGGGCGGGACGGCGGGCAGCGCCGGCGGCGTGTCGAGGTCCGAGACCGGCCCGGCGTCGATCCGGAAGCCGCGCGGGTTGGCGCGCACGATCGTGTCGGGCGGCGCCATCACCGCCCAGCACAGGCCGGTGATGCGAATGCGCCCGGGCTTGTAGCGCTCGCGCTCGTCCGCGGTCCGGCCGTCGGGCGTCCCGATCCAGAGGTTCAGGTCGAGCGTGAGCGTCGCCTTGGCGTAGTCCGCCGCGAAGCGCAGAAGATAGGCGTCGTGGAAGCCGTTGGGAAGCTGGCGATCGACGTCGGTCAGCGTCATTCACCGCATGCTATCGGAAAATGCGGTGGTGCAGCGGTCAATAGAAGTCGTGCGCGTCGAAGTCGATGTTGACGCCCTTCAGGCCCTGCAGCTGTTCGGCGCGGATCGAGGTCACGCCGTCCTGGCTTTGCAGCACGCCGTCGACGATCAGGAACGGCTCCTCGACGATGACCAGGCGATCGCGCGCGAAGAGATCGGGGCGGACGATGATGTTGGCGATGCCGGTCTCGTCTTCGAGCGTGAGGAAGACGAAGCCCGTGGCGGTGCCCGGGCGCTGGCGGGTGATGACCATGCCGGCGACGCGCACCCGGCGCCCCTGCCGCGCCGCCTTCAGATCGGCCGCGCGCAGGATGCCGCGCATCGCCAGCTCGTCGCGCCGCAGCGCCATCGGATGGCGGCCGGCGGTCAACCCCATCCCGGCGTAGTCGGCCACCAGCCGCTCGGCTTCG
>DATASG010000327.1:0-3391 GCA_036269295.1 Vicinamibacterales bacterium
GGCGAGACGGTGCCGGTGGTGTTCGTCGATCGCACCGGCGTGGCGAAGACCGCCAGCGTCACGCTCGCGGAGGATCCGCACAGCGAAGTCGTGCCGGTGGAAGGCGCCGCGCTCAGCGCGGCGCAGAAGGGGTTCCGCGACCGCTGGCTGGGGGCGAAATAGATGCCTGTCCCGTGGCTCCAGGTCATCGACGCGGCTCTAGGGGTGGCGAATTTTGCGCGCGGCCGCAAGCCGCCGCCGCCTGAGGGATCGCAAGAGGTCGGGGTCGGCGGCCACGCGGCCGGAGGTCTCGAGGCTCGGCTCGCTGGCGTCGTGGTCGCGGCGCTGAGAGAGGCGTTCGAACGCGACTCGCGGAGGCTCGATCTCGAACGTGAACAGATGGAGGCCGAGCGCCAGCGCGCCGAGCGGGCACTGCGCCTGGAGCTGCGGCGTCAGGCAGGCGAGCGTGAAATCGGACGCCTGCGCCTGCTCGCCGGGGTTGCGGGGACGGCGTGGATCGCGACGCTGGTGCTGTCGGCGCGCGTGGCCGGCGGCGGCATCGGCGCCCGAGTGTCGCTCGGGGCCGGCTGGCTGTTCCTGCTGGGTGCGATCGCCGCGTCGTTCATCGCCCAATCGGGTGCGGCCGCGGCGCTCGACGCGCCCGCGACCGATGTTGGCCACGATGCGAGCCGATCGAGCGCATCAGGCGCCGTGGCGCTGTGGCTGATGATCGGCGGCCTGATCCTGGTCGGCCTTTCGGCGCTGCTTGCTTAACGGGCCCGATTCCTACTCAGCCGAAGATCACTCCGGGCGCAAGTTTGAAACCCGGATCCAGGCTTCGTTTAACTGCCCGCATCTGCTCCACGCCATCGGTGCCGTAGAGTTCGACCAGCAGCTGCTGCTTGACCGGGTTTCTACCGACGCCGTGTTCGGCAAGCGGTGATCCGCCCATCCGAATCACCTCGCGCCCGAATGCCAAGATCGCCGCCTTGCCTGACTCGAGCTCGGCCATCGATCGCGGGATCACGTTCGGGTGCAGGTTGCCATCAGAGATGTGTCCCCAGACCGCGGCGTCGAGGCCGCGGGCGCGAAACCCCTGGTCGTAGATCGTCAGCAGCTCGTCGAGTCGCGCGAAGGGGACGATCATGTCCGCCGCCGTCTTGGCGATGCGCGCGTCGATCAGCTTGGCGCGTCCCACGCGCGCGTTGACGCCGGCGGGCACAGCCTCGCGCAGGGCGAGAAGCTGGCGTTCCCGTGCCGCGTCGCCCGGCACGGCGATCTCTACCCGATCGAGTACCCCGGCGTCATCCAGCGCGGAGCAGAAACGGACCAGCGGCGTATCCGGCGGGTGCGGCTCTCGCGCCCGTCCGATTTCGTCGAAGGCGCGAGACGAGGTCACGTTCGCCGGCAGCTCCAGCGTGATCAGGAGTCCGATGACGGTGTCCGCCGGGATGGTGACGCCGTTGATGCGGTCGGCGCCGTCCTCGCGCAGCAGCGCCAGGCAGCGCCCGTCCATGTGCTCGATCGCCGAGACATCCAGCCCACGCGGATCGCGCGCCCGCCACGTCTCCCGCGCGGCGTCGCGCAGCCCGGCGACGAAGGCCAACGCCCTGGCGCGATCGTCGAACGGCACGAACGCCAGACATACCTGCGGCCGTGCCGGGAGCACCCGCAGCGTCACCTCGGTGATCACGCCCAGCGTTCCTTCCGATCCGATGAACAGATCGATCAGGTCCATTCCGGGCGCGGCGAAGTAGCCGGCGGAGCTCTTCGGCACCTCCGGCATCCGGTATCGTGGCAGCGGCACGCGTAGCGCCCGGTCCGAGAGCACGATCTCGAAAAACCCATCGGCGTGCGCCTGGGTCCGCCCGCGCTCGAGGTCGAGAACCTCGCCGCTCGCGAGCACCACCGTCAGCGCCCGTACCCAGTCGCGTGTCGTTCCGTACTTGAACGTCGCCGCACCGGCCGCGTTGGTGGCGACAGTGCCGCCGGCAAAGGCGCCAGTAAAGGTCGGCACAGGCGGATAGTACTTGCCGAGGTCCGCCAGCGCCGCATCGAGATCGACGAGCGTGACCCCAGCCTCGACCCGAACCCAGTCGTCGCCTGACCCGAGGATGCGATTGAGGCGCCCGGTGCCGAGCAGGACTTCGCCGCGCGGGGTCGCGCCGCCGGTCAGCGATGACTGCGCGCCGATCGGCAGCACGGAGGAGACCGACCGTATCAGCGCGGCGACCTCGGCTTCCGATGCAGGCGTGGCGATGCCGGCGGCAAAGCCACCCGGGAAGTGAGCGGCGTCCTCGAGGAACGAGGCCAACATGTCGGGATCCCGTCCGAGCCGTGGAGAGGCAGACGGTTCAGGCTGGCGCGCGCGAATGATGTGATCGGGCATCGGTCAGGGTCTGGGCGCGGGCAGCAGCTCATCGAACAAGGGCCTGACCGGCGCGATCGTTCGCCGATGCGCATCGGCTTCCTTGATCAGGTCGGCGACAATGGCGGGATGGGTCGCGGCGATGTCGAACCGCTCGCCTGGATCCGCGGCGAGATCGAACAGGAGCGGCGGTGTGTGCACGATTCGCTCGCCGCCGAGGTCGTAGGCACCGCTGGTGATGAAGTGCGCCTTGTACTTGTCCTTCCGGACGGCACGGAGCTCGCTGTCGGAGTAGTAGAAGATCGTATGCCGAGGGCTGGCGCCGTTGCCGCGAAGCGGCGCCGACAGGTCGACGCCGTCGAGGATGCGATCGGCTGGCGTCCGTGCTCCGGCGATCGACGCCACTGTGGGCAGCAGATCGAGGGCGGAGCCGATGTCGGTGATCGTGGCTGGAGGGAGCGTACCGGGCCACCAGAAGATCGCCGGCGTCCGGACGCCGCCTTCCCAGGTCGTGCCCTTGCCGTCGCGGAGGGGCCCGGCGGAGCCGCCGTGGGTCTCGAACGGCAGCCAGGGCCCGTTGTCACTGGTGAACACGACCAGGGTCCGCCTGTCCATGCCGGCCGCGCGCAGCGCGTCCAGTACCTGTCCCGTGCTCCAGTCGATTTCTTCGATCACGTCGCCGTAGACGCCGCCGCTGCTGTGATCGACATAGGCGCTCGAGCGCGCGAGCGGGATGTGAGGCATGGAGTGCGCCAGGTAGAGGAAGAACGGACGGCTCTTGTTGGCGTCGACGAACCTGACGGCTTCCTCGGTATAGCGCCTGGTCAGCGTGCGGTGGTCGACCGGCCGCTCGATCACCTGGTCGTTCCTCATCAGCGGCACGTCCCAGTACTCCGGCTTCGGATCGTAGTAGGCGCGGGTCTTGAGCCCCTGGTCCACCGGCACCGTCATCCGCATGTCGTGCGAGAACGGCAGGCCGAACCACGAGTCGAATCCCTGCCGCATCGGCAGAAACCGCGGCAGCTGGCCGAGGTGCCATTTGCC
>DATASG010000328.1:0-4873 GCA_036269295.1 Vicinamibacterales bacterium
TGGTTCGCCTACAACGACAACGACTTCGTGCTCAGAGACGTGAGCTTCGAGGTCCGCCCCGGCGAGCGCGTCGGCATCGTCGGCGCCACCGGCTCCGGGAAGACGACGCTCATCAACCTGCTGCTGCGCTTCTACGACGTCAAGCAGGGGCGGATCACGATCGACGGCGTCGACGTCCGCCGGCTCGATCTGGCCGACGTGCGCGGGTTGTTCAGCCTGGTGCTCCAGGACGTGCACCTGTTTTCGGGCACGATCGCCGACAACATCCGCCTCGGTAACCCGGCGATCGACGACCAGCGCGTGCGCGCCGCGGCGCGCGCGGTCCACGCCGAACCGTTCATCCTGCGGCTCGCCGGCGGCTACGCCAACCCGGTCGCCGAGCGGGGCTCGACGCTGTCGGTGGGGCAGAAGCAGTTGCTGTCGTTCGCGCGCGCCCTGGCCTTCGACCCGCGGGTGCTGGTGCTCGACGAGGCGACATCGAGCGTCGATACCGAGACCGAGCTGATCATCCGCGACGCGCTGCACGTGCTGATGGCCGAGCGGACCACGATCGCGATCGCGCACCGGCTGTCGACGATCCAGGACATGGACAAGATTCTGGTGCTGCACAAGGGACAGCTGCGCGAGTCGGGCACGCATCAGGAGCTGCTGGCGCAGCGCGGCATCTACTTCAAGCTGTTCGAGCTGCAGTATCGATCGGAGACCACGACGGCGACGGCGACATCCAAGGATCTGAGGATTTCAGGATCTGAGGAGATATCTGAGGATATATCTGAGGATGTCGCGCGCGACGCTGACGTCGATCCCAAGATCCTCACATCCTGAAATCCTGAATTTCCTCAGATCCTCAGATCCTCAAATCCTTAGATCCTCAAATTCCTAAGCTCCTGGCTGAACAGCCTGCGGCAGCGGCCTGGCCGGCAGGACGTCGGGCGGTCCAGGGCTCCTGAAGAAGCGATCGAGGAAGTTCGGCGTCGTCGCCCGCGGGTTCCATCCCAGGCGCAGCACGGTGAGGTGAACGGGCTTGCGGCCGAACTGCTGCGCCTCGTTGCAGTTCCACATGTAGACGTCGACTTGCCGCCCCTGCACGCCCGGGCCGGTGTCCATCACGGTGTAGATGCCGTTGTATTTCTGCGGTAGCGAATCGATCTCGATCACCGAGCCCACCGGCAGCAGCTCCGGATCGGCAGCCGCGACGCCGCTCTGCGCCGGCACGCCGGACGCCGTCACGATGCCTTTGCAGTAGGCGGTGGCGCTGAACGCCAGACGTGAGCCGGGCAGCGCCGGCGCGAACGTCTCGTGCAGCGCCGCCTGCCGCGCGACGTACCTCGAGTCGAGCGCGGTCACTTCGTAATACGACACGAAGCTGACCGCCGCAACCGCCGTCACGATCGCTCTCCGCCAGAAGCGGCCGGAAATAATCATCGGTGGTGGTGATGGATCATGTCATGGATACGGCGGCGACTTGTCACGAATGCCAGAGCCAGCGGATAGGCAATGGCCGAGATCGTGATCGCGCCAAGAAACGATCCAACCGCGTAGGGCCAGAGCAGCGGTTTCAGAATTGTGATCAGTTGATGCCAGAATTTGACGTGGAACACCGACAGTTCGAACAGTCCTGAAAGTTGCGCCTTGAAACCTTCGGGTGGCGCGTGGCCGATGATCCTGGCACCGATCATGGTCACGATCGCGTAGTACGGCGCGATGATCCAGGGCAGGTTCGAGTAGACGCCGAGCAAGGCCGCGACCCGATTCAGATCGAAGATGAAGGCGACGACGATCGCGAGCAGGGTATGGAATCCGAGGAACGGCGAGAAGCCGAAGAATACCCCCATCGCGAACGCGGCCGCGGTCCGCTCAGGCGTGTCGGCCACGTGAAGCAGCGTATCCAGCCACCGCCGGACCAGCGCTTTGGTGAGGTGGATCATCGGAAGTGGGTGAAGCCCCGGGGCAGCAGGGCGGCGTCGATCGACGCGCCGCCCGCGCCGCGCAGCGTGACGCCGCGCTCCGCGGTGCAGCGTCCGACTCGCGTCAGCGCGACCTCGCCGCGCTGCATCGCCGCCGTCAGACGCCGCTGGCTGCGCGGCCGCACCGCGATCAGCAACTCGTAGTCGTCGCCGCCGGTCAGCGCCTCGATCGTCGCCTCGCCGCCGCGCGATTCGAAAACCGCGCGCGCCGCAGGGTCGATCGGCAGCGCGCCGGCGTCGATCGTGATGCCGACGCCGCTGGCCTCCGCGATCTGAGTGATGCCGTCGGCGAGCCCATCGCTGAGGTCCATGCACGCCGACGCGGCCCGATTCCGCGCCAGATGAATACCGAGTGCGAGGCGGGGCTCGGGCCTTAAGTAAGCCCCGATCAGTCGGCTGTCGGCAGTTTCAGCCGCTCCGACCGATGACCGGGACTGAGCCCTGCTGACCGACGACTGACCTCTGCCGGCTGATGACTGAAGCAACCGCAGGCCGGCAGCTGCCGCTCCGATCGAGCCGGACACGTAGACGTCATCGCCGGGACGCGCGCCGCCGCGCGTCAGCGCCTGACGGCGCTTGACCGTGCCCATCACGGTCACGTCGATCATCAGCGGTCCGGGCGATCGCGTGAGGTTGCCGCCGGCCACGTGGAGGCGATGGCGCGCCGCCAGCGCCGTGAAGCCGGCGATGATGTCGTCGAAGTCGGCGAGCGGCAGCGCCGCGGGCAGCGCCATTGACAGCAGCGCCAGCCTCGGCGCCGCTCCCATCGCCGCGAGATCGCTGAGGTTGACCGCCAGCGCACGGTGGCCGATCGCGTCCGGGGGCACCAACGCCCGCTCGAAGTGGATCCCTTCGACCAGCGCGTCGACCGTGAGCACCTCGATCCGGTTCCGCTCCGGCTCGACCACCGCCGCGTCGTCGCCGATGCCGACCAGCATCCAGTCCGGCGCCGGCGGCAGCTGGCCGCGGATTCGCGCGATCAGCTCGCGCTCGGTCACGGTATCTACGGTCGGGGCCACAGTGCTCCGGAACGACATGCAATGCAGAACACGCCGAACCCGCGGCAAGGCCGTGCTGCGGATTCTGCGGTTTCCGCGTTGATCGGGGTCGTCACTTGGCGTAGTCGGTGGCCCGCGTTTCGCGAATCACCGTCACCTTGATCTGGCCCGGGTATTCGAGCTCGTTCTCGATGCGGCGGGCGATGTCCTTCGACAGCCATACCGCCTCTTCGTCGGAAATTTTCTCGCTCTCGACCATGATCCGGATCTCGCGTCCGGCCTGCAGCGCGAACGACTTCGACACGCCCTTGAACGAGTCCGCGATCCCTTCGAGTTTTTCCAGCCGCTTGACGTAGGACTCCAGGATGTCGCGCCGGGCGCCGGGGCGGGCCGCCGAGATCGCATCCGCGGCCTGCACGATCATCGCCTCGAGCGACGGCCAGTCGATGTCCATGTGGTGTGCCGCCATCGCCATCACCACCGCCTCGCTCTCGCCGTGCTTGCGCAGGAAGTCGATGCCGATCTGCAGATGGGTGCCTTCCATCTCGCGGTCGATCGCCTTGCCGATGTCGTGCACGAATGCGGCGCGGACGGCGACATGGGCGTCGAGCCCGACCTCGCGCGCCATGATCCCGGCCAGGCGCGCCACTTCCGCCGAGTGCGCGAGCACGTTCTGGCCGTAGCTGGTGCGGTACTTGAGACGGCCCATCAGCCGGTGGATTTCCGGATGCAGGTCGTGGAGGCCGAGCTCGAAGGCGACCGCGGCGCCTTCCTTGCGCATCGCCTCGTCGGTCTCTTCCTTCACCTTGGCGACCACTTCCTCGATCCGGGCGGGGTGGATGCGGCCGTCGGCGATCAACCGCTCGATCGCCTGCTTGGCGATCTCACGGCGGTACGGATCGAAGCCGGAGAGGATGATCGCGCCCGGCGTGTCGTCGACGATGAGGTCGACGCCGGTGGCGAGCTCGAGCGCGCGGATGTTGCGCCCCTCGCGGCCGATGATCCGTCCCTTGAGATCGTCGCTGGGGAGATCGACGACCGAGACCGTGGTCTCGATCGCGTGGTCGGCGCCGCAGCGCTGGATCGCCTCGGTGATGTATTGCTTGGCGCGATCGACCGCTGTTTCGCGCGCTTCGGCGTCGAGGCGCTTCAACAGATTGGCCGAGTCGTGGCGCGCTTCGCCTTCGATCTGCTTGATCAGCAGCTCCTTCGCCTCGTCGGCGGTCAGGCCGGCGACGCGCTCGAGCTCGTGCTTGTGCTGCGCCACCAGCTGCTCGCACTTGGCGAACGCCGCCGCCGTCTGGCCTTCGCGATCGCGCAGCGCCTGCTCGCGGCTGGCGAGCTCCTTTTCGAGGCGGTCAATCGCCGTCTGGCGGTCGGCCGACGCCGACTCGCGGCGGAGCAGCGTCTGCTCCAGCGCCGCCGCCTGCTGGCGGTCGGCGCGCGCCTGGCGCTCCGCCTCCACCAGGATGTCGTGCGCCTTTTCCTTCGCCTCGAGGATCGCTTCTTTCTTGGTGGTTTCGGCGTCGCGCTCGGCGTCCTTGGCCAGGCGCTGCGCCTGCTCCTCGGCGCGCCCGACGGTGTTGACGGCGATGCGTTTGCGGTTGGCGACCCACACCGCGAACATCACGCCGCTGACGATCGCCGCGACCAGGCCGGGAACGATGATCTTCGCGAAATCAGACAGCACGCAAGACGTCCTTTCCCGTTGCCGGGGTCAGAACCCCAGATGAGTCCGATTAACGAGAAGAACTGGTGGGGTGCGCAAGCGAAGAGCCCCGCCTTGCCGTGTGGGGTGGTCGATGAACCTGCTAAAGCAGGTGGAACCGCTGTACTAACCGCGCTTCAGGCTTCCTCGTTGCAGAGGCATGCACACCACGCGGGGTCGCGACTCACTTGGGTAAACAT
>DATASG010000329.1:0-11550 GCA_036269295.1 Vicinamibacterales bacterium
GCGAAATTGGGCGCGAAACTGATTGTTCCTTTATGCCGGGTCAACGCCCGCAGCCATTCGACGGGTCGTTTCACGAATGCCTGGGGCGTCATCAGCACCCCCGAACGCCCGGCATAGAGCGGGCCGAGGGCCATCCCGACCAGTCCCATGTCGTGGTTGAGCGGCAACCAGCTGACCGCCACGTCGCCCTCGCCGGTCGCGACGCCATCGGGCCCGTTCATGGCGTCGACGTTGGCTGAGACATTGCGGTGCGTGAGGGCCACGCCCTTCGGTGTGGCCGTCGATCCGGACGTGAACTGCACGAAGGCGATGTCGTCGAGCGCTGGCGGGGCGTCCGGCTCGATCGGCGGCGCATCCAGCGTGTCGCGGGCAAAGACGAGCGAGAGATCGGGACAGGTCGTGCGCAAGGCGTTGAAGGCCGGCGCCAGGGCGCCCGAGGTGATGACCGCGCGGGCGCGCGACGCCCGCACGATGGCGCCGGTCAGATCCATGTAGCGCGACAGGTCGCCGCTCGCGGACGCCGGCGGATAGAGCGACGCCGGAATGACGCCCGCCATCGAGGCGCCGAAGAGGGCTTCGAGAAACTGCTCGGCGTCGCTCAGCACCAGCGCGACGAGATCGCCGCGGCGCAGCCCGGACGCACGCAGCGAACGGGCGATGCGGAACGACGCCAGCCGCACCTCCGCGTACGAGCGGTGCCGGTCGACGCCGTCTACGGTGAAGCAATAGCCACCGCCAGCGCGCGCGGCCTGCGCAAGCGCCTCCGGCAGCGTCCTGGGCATAGCCATCAGGTCTGCGGCCGCTCCTCGACCAGCCGCACGACCTGCGCCACGATTTGCGCCACGGTTCGCGTCGCCGGCACGTCGTTGAGCGGGATGGACACGTCGAAGCGATCTTCGAGCTCGGCGATGACCTCGAGGACCTGCAGCGAGTCGAATCCGAGATCAGCCACCAGGTCGCTGGCAGGCGCCGGCTGGATGGGCCGGCGGCTGACATTCTGGAGCACCTCGATCACGCCCTGCTCGATCGCGGCAGACGTGGGCACGGGCATGGGGGCGAGATCCATATCCCGAAGGATAGCATCAGGGTGTTCGGGAAGAATAATTCAGTATCATGGGTGCCGTGTCAGACAATCTTGAACGCCGGGTCATCGAGATCATCGCGAAGCGCAAGCACCTCGATCCCGCCAGCCTCACCGCCGACACCACGTTCGAGCAGCTCGGCATCGATTCCCTGGACGCGGCGGACCTCCTCTTCGCCTTCGAGGACGACTTCGGGATCGTGGTGCCCGACGATGTCGCGCGGTCGATGCGAAGCGTGGGACAGGTCGTGAACGGTCTCCGCGGGCTCAACGCTGGCGCGGCCGGCACGCCCTGAGCAGCGGCATGAGGCGTGTCGCGATCACGGGGCTCGGCGCGATTTCGGCGCTGGGCGTGGGCGTGCCCGCGTTCTGGGAGGGGATCGTCAGCGGACGCAGCGGCGTCCGCCGGATTACTCACTTCGACCCTTCCGGCCATCTGGCTCAGGTCGCGGCTGAAGTGCCGGAGTTCGATCCAGCCGCGTATTTCGACGACAGCCTTCTGGCGCTGCTCGATCCGTTCACGCAGTACGCGCTGGTCGCCGCCGACGAAGCGTGCCGCGACGCCGGCCTCGAGCTGTCCGAGGACGAGCGCGACCGCGCCGGGGTCGCGATCGCCAGCGCCATGGGCGGGGTCTCGACCCAGGACAAGGGCTACCACCAGATCTACGGCGAGGGGGCGACGCGGGTCCACCCGTTTTCCATCCCCCGGATGATGAACAACGCCGCCGCGGCGCACGTCAGCATGCGCCATCGCCTGCGCGGGCCGACGCTGTCGTTTGCCACCGCGTGCTCGGCGGCGGCCCACGCCATCGGCGAAGCCGCGGAGATCATCCGCGCCGGCCGAGCGGACGTGATGCTGGCCGGGGGCACCGACGCGCCGATTGTGCCGGGCGTCGTCCGCGCCTGGGAGAGCATGCGCGTGCTGGCGCCGGCCGCCGCCGACCCGGCGCGGACGTGCCGGCCGTTCAGCCGCGATCGGCTCGGGCTGGTGCTCGGCGAAGGCGCCGGCGTGGTCGTGCTGGAGTCGTGGCAGCGCGCCACCGCGCGCGGGGCCACGATTCTCGCCGAGCTGGCGGGCTACGGTGCGACCGCCGATGCCGGCCACATCACCCAACCCGGCACGCACTCGCCGGCCAGAGCGATCGCGACCGCCCTCGCCCAGGCCGGGCTGGCGCCGTCCGACATTGACTACGTCAACGCGCACGGCACAGCGACCCTGTTGAACGACGTGACGGAAACCGCGGTGCTGAAGCTCGCCTTTGGTGGGCACGCGGCGCGGCTCGCGATCAGCTCGACCAAAGCGGTCCATGGCCACGCCATGGGCGCGTCGGCGGCGCTCGAGTTCATCGCCGCTGTGCTCGCGACCCGTGAGAGTGTCGTGCCGCCGACCGCGAACTACACCGATCCAGACCCGGCCTGTGACCTGGACTACGTGCCGAACGTCGCGCGCGCGATGCCCGTGCGCGCTGCGATCTCGAACTCCTTTGCCTTCGGCGGACTGAATGCCGTCCTGGCCGTTCGCGTAGTTGAAGTTCAGGGTGCTCGGGGTGCGTAGGGTTCTCGGGGTGCTCTCGGTGCGCGCCGAGCGTCTCCGCCGCGACCAGCGCCGCCGAGGAGAGTGGCGGGCATCAGGAGCGGCGCCGTGAGGACCTCGAGCACCTTGAGAACCGCTCAGAGCGTCAGCCTATTGCCGTGCGCGCTGCTGATGGCCTGCGCCGTCCTCGGCGCCCAGATCGATCCGCGGGGGGCGCTGATCGAGCGCGGCGCCTGGGCCGCGCTCAACGCCGGCCAGGCGCGCGCCGCCGCCGACGGTTTCCGCGACGCGCTCGCCGCCGATCCGAAGAACGCGCGGCTGCATCTCGGCGCCGCGATGGCGGCGGCGCTCGAGCGCCGCGACGCCGACGCACGCGAGGAGTGCGAGCGCGCGCTTGCGCTCGATTCGAAGCTCGCGCAGGCCCGCACCCTGCTCGGACAACTGCAGTACCGGATGGGCGAGCGGGCGCTCGCGGTCCGCACCTACGAAACGCTCGTCAGGATGGCGCCCGACGACGCCGAAGCAGCGGCGACGCTCGAGCGCTGGCGGCGCGAGGCCGATCTGGACGACCGCATGCAGCTGGCGGTCGGATCGCATTTCACCGTGTCGTTCGAAGGACCGGCGGAGGCCGAGCTCGCGGCCGAGGCGCTCGAGCTGCTCGACGCGGCGTACTGGCGTCTCGGCCAGCTGTTCGGCACCTACCCTTCGGCGCCGATCGCCGTCGTGCTCTACACCAGCGAGCAGTTTCGCGACATCACGCGCGCGCCGTCCTGGGCCGCCGGCGCGTACGACGGCGTCATCCGCGTGCCGATGCGCGGCGCGCTCGACGAGCGGCAGGAGCTCGATCGCGTCCTCTCGCACGAGTTCACGCATGCCTTCATCCGGACCCTCGCCGCACGCGGCGTGCCGGCGTGGCTCAACGAGGGGCTCGCAACCGCGCTCGAGAGCGGCAACCTCGAGTGGGCCGAGCGGCAAGCCGCCGCCGCGCAGCCGCCGGTGCCGCTGCGGGCGCTGACGTCAGGATTCGGCCGCCTCACCGGCGCGCAGGCGCCGCTGGCCTACGCGACCAGCGCGCTGGCGGCGCGCCGCCTGCTCGACGAGGCCGGCGGCTTCGCGGTCGCCAGCCTGCTTCGCGATCTCGGCGAGGGTGTGCCGTTCGAGGCCGCCTTCGCGCATCGGATCCAGCGCCCGTTTGCCGAGTTCTGGGCGATACGCTAGACGGGCTCTCGGGGTGCTGGGGTGCTCAGGGTGCTCGAGATGCGTAGGGTGCTCTGGGTGCGCGCCGAGCGTCTCCCGCCGCGACCAACGCCGTCAGCGAGAGTGGCGCATCAGGAGCGGCGCCGTGAAGCCTGTCTCGAGAACCTTGAACCTCGAGAGCCCCGAGCAGCGTTAGACTGGCGGCATGTCCGCTCCAGCCGCTGCGGCTGCCATCGTGTCGGCCGCGCGCGACCTCAAGCAGCTCCTCGGATCGCGCGCCAACGACACGGCCGCCGTCCGCGAGCATCACAGCCACGGCGAGTCATACCACACGCCCGCGGCGCCCGATATCGTCTGCTTTCCGCACACGACCGACGAGGTTTCGGCGATCGTGAAAATCGCCGCCGCCTGCCGCCTGGCGGTCGTGCCGTTCGGCGCCGGGACGTCGCTCGAAGGGCATGTCAACGCGATCCGCGGCGGCGTGACGATCGATCTCCGCGAGATGAACAAAGTGTCGCGGGTCAGCGTCGAGGATCTCGACGCGACGGTCGAGGCAGGCGTGACCCGGCTGCAGTTGAACAAGGCGCTGCACAACACCGGCCTAACCTTTCCGGTCGACCCTGGCGCCGACGCGACCATCGGCGGGATGGCCGCGACCCGCGCTTCGGGCACGACCGCGGTCCGGTACGGGACGATGCGCGAGAACGTGCTGGGGCTGACCGTCGTGCTGGCCGACGGCGGCGTCATCAACACCGGCACGCGGGCGCGCAAGTCGTCGGCGGGCTACGACCTGACGCGGCTGTTCGTTGGATCTGAAGGCACGCTCGGCGTGATCACCGAGGTCACGCTGCGGCTGCACCCGCTTCCGGAAGCGGTCTCCGCGGCGGTGTGCTCGTTCGACACCATCCAGGGCGCGGTCGAAACGGTGATCGCGACGATACAACTCGGCGTCCCGATCGCGCGCATCGAGTTATTGGACGAGGTCCAGCTCGACGCCGTCAATCGCTACTCGAAAACCAACTACCCGGTGGCCCCGACGCTGTTCTTCGAGTTTCACAGCGACAGCGCGCGGCACGTCGCCGATCAATCGGACGCCGTGCAGGCGCTGGCGGCCGAGCACGGCGGCCACGGCTTCCAGTTCGCCACCCACCTCGAGGATCGCGCGCAACTGTGGCAGGCGCGCCATCACGCGATGTACGCCGCGGTCGCGCTTCGCCCCGGCGCGGCGCCGTGGACGACCGACGTCTGCGTGCCGATCTCACGCCTGGCGGAGTGCGTCGTGGAAACCAAGAAGGACAACGAGGGCGCGCCGTTTCCTATCTGCCTGGTCGGCCACGTCGGCGACGGCAACTTCCACCTGATTTACGTGCTCGATCCGGCCAGCGCCGACGAGCTCGAAGAAGCCCGCCGGCTCAACGAGCGCATGGTGCTGCGGGCGCTGGCGATGGGCGGCACCTGCAGCGGGGAACACGGAGTCGGGTTGGGGAAGATGAAGTTTCTCGAGCAGGAGCACGGCCCGGCGCTCGAGGTCATGCGCGCGATCAAGCGCGCGCTCGACCCGGAGAACCGGATGAACCCGGGAAAGATGGTCTTGATTTAGGGGCGAGGCCCTAGATATCAGTATTCTCGGCGTTCTTCGCGGTCTCTGCGGTTCCTTCAGGTCGTGACTTCCCTCTACGGTTGCGCCTCGGGATCCAGGTAGCGTTCGATTTGGACCCTGGTTCGCCGTTCTACCAGATCGAGAACCGGGCGGAGCTGTTCCGGATCGAGGCGCAGCACCAGGCGATCGTCGGCGGTCTCAATCGTCACCCACAGGCGCGGGCCCCGCGCGAAGATGTTCCCTTCCGGGATCCCGCCCGGCGTCTCCACCGCGGCGCCGCCGGCACCGCGCGGCTTGCGCGATCGCGAGACCGTCGCGTGCGTCACGGCACCGTAAGGAAACGTCTTCACGGTCGAACCGTTGTGCGAATCGCTCGCCGTGATCGACTGCTCTGAAAACGCGACGATCGCATCGACCACGCGGCTGCTGCGGCCGTTGATCACCGTCACCGCGCGCAGATCGCGAACGACGACGGGCTGGAAGTCCGTGTCCGGTGGCCGCCCGGGCGCCTCACCGCGCAGCCCGCGGCCGCTCCGGCCGGCGGGAGGCAGGACCTCGGACGCCGGCAGCGTCGCCGCCGTTCGTGGCGGCGTCGCTGCCGTTCGTGGCGCCGCCGCCGTCCGTGGCGGCGTGGTCGGCGGTTCTGCGGCGGGCAGCGCCGCCGGCGCCCTGGCTACTTTCGGCTGCGGCACCTCGGCCTCGACAATGGGAGCCGGCGCAGGCGGTGCCACCGGCGCGGCGATCGTGGGCGCGGGAGCGGAGGCCGGCGCGGACATCGTCATCACCTGTACCGGCACCGTCGCCGGACGGCGCAGCGCGACCCACGCCAGCAGGGCGATCACCGCCAGCAGCATCGCCGCGAACCCGCCAGCCACCGCGAGATGCGATCGATTCAGCACCAGCGTCGTCGTGGGAGTCGGACCGGCGGGCGGGGTCATCGGTCCGGCCGGCCGCGCCCCAATCGTATGCAGGGCGTAGGGCGACGAAGGCGTCGCGACGGTCAGATCGTCGGGCAGCGACGCCGTCGGGTCGAGCGCGCCGTGCGAATCGAGCGCGCGCCGGAACTCGTCGGCGCTCTGATAGCGATCGGCGGGACGCTTGGCGAGCGATCGCATCAGCACCGCGTCGAGCCAGCCGGGCAGATCGTTTCGCACGTCGCGCGCCAGCGTCGGCCGATCGTTGAGCTGCGACTGAATCATCGCCACCGCGGTCTCGGCCTTGAACGGCAGCTTCCCGGTCAGCAGCCGATACAACACGACGCCGGCGGCGTAGAGATCGGTGCGGCCGTCGACCTCGTCGCCGCGCACCTGTTCCGGGGCCATGTACGCGGGCGTGCCGACCATGAAGCCGTCGCTGGTCATCCGCTCGGTGCCGGCGACGCGGGCGATGCCGAAGTCCATCACCTTGACGATGCCCGCGTCGGTCAGCATCAGGTTGGCGGGCTTGAGATCGCGGTGCACGATGCCGGCGCGATGGGCGTGGCCGAGGGCATCCAGAATCTGGCCGACCAGGGCCGCCGACTCTTCAACCGGCAGCGGGCCGGACTGCGTAATCAGCTGCTCGAACGTCTGACCGCGCACCAGCTCCATCACCATGAGCAGGCGATCGTCGTCGCGAAACAGCTCGTAGACGGAGGCGATGTTGGGATGGTTGACCTTGGCGAGCGTCACCGCCTCGGCGCGGAAGCGGCGAACGAGCTCGTCTTCGACCAGCTCGGGGCTGATGGCTTTGATCGCCACCTCGCGATCGAGCGTTTCGTCGATACCGCGATAGACGACGCCCATGCCGCCGCGGCCGATCTTGTCGAGGATGCGGTACTTGCCCAGCGTCTTGCCGATCATCGGAATCGTGAAGGATACCACGGTAGAATGACGTATGCGCCATTCAACGCGGTCGCTTTTCCGACGCTTTGTTGTCCTGATCGCGCTGACATTAGTCGCCACGGCGCAGGCCGCGCAGGCCAAGACCTTTGCCTGGAAGGCCACGGGGAAAGGCGGCACGATCTATCTGGTCGGGTCGATTCACGTAATGTCAGAGAGCTTCTATCCGCTCAATCCGGCGTTGGAAACCGCATTTCAGGACGCAGATCTGTTAGTCGAGGAGGTCGATCTCGCCGAGATGCTCGACCCGATGGCGCAGATGGGCATCCTGACCAAAGGGATGCTGCCCTCGAATCAGTCGCTCGACAAGGTGATCTCCCCCGCGACAATGGCCCTGGTCAAGAAGGCCACCGGCGATCTCGGCGACGCCGCCGGGCCGCTGATGCGCTTCAAGCCTTGGCTGCTCGCGATCACGCTGCAGGGCATGGAACTGCTGAAGGCCGGCTTCGATCCGGCGCTCGGCCTCGATCAGCACTTTTTCGATCAGGCCAAGGCCGGCGGCAAGAAGGTGCAGGGGCTGGAGACGGTGGGGTTCCAGATCTCGATGTTCGACGGCATGACGCAGGAGCAGCAGGATCGGATGCTTTCCGAAACGTTGAAGGAGCTGGCGACCGAGACCGCCGCCGTCGGCAAGCTGGGCGACGCCTGGAAGGCCGGCGACGTGCCGGCGATCGAGCGCGTCGCGCTCGCGGACCTCAAATCAGACCCGGTGATGTACCAGCGCCTGCTCGTCGAGCGGAACCGGAACTGGATGCCGAAGATCGAAGTGCTCTTCGCGCGGCCCGGCCGAGCTCTTGTTGTCGTGGGCGCCGCTCATCTGGTCGGCCCCGACGGCCTGCTGGCGATGCTCAAGGCGAAGGGCTACACGGTCGAGCAGCTCTAACGGGTTCAGGGTAACCCTGAATTACCAATCCCAAAATCGAAACCCCAGCTTCTTGAGCAATTCCTTGTCGGCGCCGACATACACGAAGTACTTGCCGTCCACGGTGAACATCGACTCCGGATTCGTGACCATGCCCTCGAGTCCACCGGTGCAGACAGGAACATCCCAACAACCTGGCGCGCCGCTGGTGTGGGTGTAACCCACGACGGCGACCTTTTCGCCGTTCGCCAGCGCTCGATCGACCTCCTTGACGTAGGCGGGATACCGGCCACGCGGGTGGGTCCATCTGGAGAGCACCTTCTCATCGCTGTAGAACACCAGCTGCGAGTCCAGCATGCCGTTCATCGAGAACACCCGGCTCACGTCCATCACCTTCAGGTAGCCGAACACCTGCTGGAGTCTCCTGGCCTCGGTCCACCGGTTCGGCGGGTTCTTCCACAAGTAGTTGAACTCGCTGAACTCACGCATCGACAGCGATCCGAGCAGCAGCATGACGGCCGTGAGCAGAACCGCCGCTGACCTCGGCAGCAGCCGCCGATCGACGAGATCGACAAGCTCGACGCCCGCGAGCGTCACCAGGAGCGCGCCGAGCGGCAGCAGGTACCGCGCGTCCCGCGCCCCGAGCAGCACCCATTCTGCAATCAGCGTCGAGCACACCGACGCAAAGAGCAAATGCGAGGGCAGCCAGAACCGCCTGGTGGACAGCCGATAGAACTGCATCAGCACGGCGCCGGCCAGCACGCCGCACCAGATGATGGCGAGGGCCTCGGTGGCCGGCCCCGGCGGATCGATCGCCACCGACAGGTAATGCGATCCGGTCAGGGACACGTAGATCTGTCGCGCAACAGCTGAGAGCGAGCCACCGAGATCGTGATTGCCGAGAGTGGGCGGAGCCCACACGTCGTCGGTGCTTGTCCCCGCCGCGCGGGTGATGAGGAGGATCGCCGCCGCCGTCACGCAGAGGTAGCCGACGCACCACGACCACCGGCGACGCGATGCGAGGACCACCAGCACGATGGGCAGAACACCTGGCAACCAGAGCGGCTGCGCCAAATAGATGACCCCTGTCAGGGCGCCCACGATCAGCCATCGCGTGACCGTTTCCCTCTCCTGGCCTTGCAGCAGCAGCCACATCAGGATGGCGGTCGCCGTGAACGACGTGATGTAGCCGCCTCCGGCCTTCATCGACCAGGCGGCCCAGACAGGACTCAGAACGAACACCGCGCTGATGCAGAAGCTTCTGGTGGTCCCCACGAGTCTCGAAAGCGCCAGGAACCAGAACAGGACTCCCAGCGTCCAGAGCGCGAGCATCGCCAGCTTCAGGGTCAACGCGCCGACTCCGAAAACCACGAATCCCAGCGCCCCCGCGGCGGCCTCGACCGACGAGAGGGCATAGTGTTGTCCGTAGAAGAAAACCGGGAGCTCCTTTCCCTGCGCCACCTGCTTGGCCATCAGGCCGAGAACGCATTCGTCACCGTCGACGAGCAGGTTCGGGCTCCGCAATTGCGGAAGGCGGGAGACCACGCTGACTGCCGCCAGCGTTACAAGGCAGACCAGCGTTGGCAGCTTGCCGCTCCCGCGTACGCTGGGCATGATGGGTGGTCGGCAGTATTCTATATCCCAGCGGAGGTCACTCATGCGGCGAATGCTGACGGCGACCGTGGTCGCCATGCTGACGGGATCGATCGGGCTGCGCGGAGACGACACCGCAGCGCGCTGGTGGGCGCACGTCGAAGCGCTCGCCAACGACGGAATGGAGGGCCGCAACACCGGCAGCCCGGCGCACAAGCGCGCCGCCGACTACGTGGCGGCGCAATTCAAGAAGGCAGGCCTCGAGCCGGCCGGCGTCGGCGGCTACATTCAGCCGGTCGCCTTCAAGACCCGCAAGATTGACGAATCGAAGTCGAGCCTGGCGCTCGTGAAGAACGGCAAGAGCGAAACACTGGTGCTGGGCGAAGACGCGAACATCAGCGTCCGCGTCGATCCGGCGGCGGCCGTCGACGCGCCGCTCGTCTTCGTCGGCTACGGCCTGAACATTCCCGAGCGTCACATCAACGACTTCTCCGGGGTGAACCTCAAAGGCGCGATCGTCGTCTACGTCTCGTCGACGCCGAAATCGCTGCCGGGCCCGCTGCAGGCGCACTTCGGCTCGGCGGCCGAGCGATGGAAGATGTACCACGCCGCCGGCGCGATCGGCACCGTCACCATCGCGAACCCGAAGAGCATGGACATCCCGTGGGCGCGCTCGACGCTCGCACGGTTGCAGCCGGCGATGTCGCTTGCCGACGCGGCGCTCGACGATGCGCCGGGGCAGCAGCTGGCGGTGACGATGAACCCGGCTCACGCGGAGAAGCTGTTTGCGGGCTCCGGCCACACCTTCGCCGAGATGCTGGCGCTGGTCGACGGCGACAAGCCGGTGCCGAGCTTTGCGCTGCCGGGCCACCTGAAGGCGACCACGGCGATCGAACGCTCGCAGGTCGAGTCGCAGAATGTCGCCGGCATCCTGCGCGGCTCCGATCCGAAGCGCCGCGACGAGTTCGTCGTGTTGTCGGCGCATCTGGATCACCTCGGGATTGGCGGCGCGGTCAACGGCGACACGATTTACAACGGCGCGATGGACAACGCCTCAGGGGTCGCGGCGATCCTCGAGGTGGCGGCGTCGCTGCACGAAGCGAACGTGAAACCGGCGCGGTCGATCCTGTTCGTCGCGGTCACGGGCGAGGAGAAAGGCGAGCTCGGATCGCGCTACTTCGCCGCCCACCCCACAGTGCCGCAGTCGAGCATCGTCGCCAACGTCAACACCGACATGTTCCTGCCGCTGTTCCCGCTGAAGATGCTGATGGTGCTGGGGCTCGACGAGTCCGACCTCGGCGCCGATATCCGCGCCACGGCGAAGGCGGTCGGCGTCACGGTCCAGGCCGATCCCGAGCCACAGCGCAACCGCTTCGTGCGCAGCGATCAGTACAGCTTCGTCAAGGTTGGCATTCCGGCGCTGGCGATGAAGGTCGGCTACGACGTCAACACGCCCGAGGCGGCAATCGCGGCCAAGTGGACCGCGGAGCGCTACCACGCGCCGTCGGATGACCTGAGCCAGCCGATCGACCGGTCGGCGGCGGGGAAATACGTGGAGGTGGTGCGCGATCTCGCGGTGCGGATCGCCAACCGGACGGACCGGCCCAAGTGGAACGACGCCAGCTTCTTCAAGCGCTTCGCGCATGGCGCGACGAGCTAGTAGACCGTACTCGATGAATCAGTACCGGTTAACCCGACGTACAACGCAGAAATCGCAGAACACGCAGAGGATGTTCGAGGCTTTCTCCGCGAGTTCAGCGGGTTCTGCGTTGATCGTTGTGGTTCCTGATTACTGAATCAGCG
>DATASG010000330.1:0-10597 GCA_036269295.1 Vicinamibacterales bacterium
GGGTCGCTCGAGGTCGGGCAACGGCCGTGGGGCCTGGCGCTGCTGCCCGGCGGCAAGATGGCCTACACCGCGAACGGGCCATCGAACGACGTCTCGCTGGTCGATCTCGCGGCGAAGCAGGTGGTGAAAAAGATCCCGGCCGGCAATCGGCCCTGGGGGGTCGCGATCGTCGTTCGTCGTTAGTCGTTTCGTGAAGGCAGGCTCGGTCACACCATCCACCGAGCTCCACCATCCGCCGAGCCACGTTATCCAGCGAGCCGCGCGCGACCGCCAAGCCTGGCATATTCGACACACGGGTGATGCCAGCCCGTTGTTCTTACCGAGCGAGATCGACGTGTAGCTCCGCTCCGAACAGCATCGTGCGGTCGTTGTCGGCGGCGGCGTACTTCAGCAGCGTCCGCAGGTTCTTCTCGACCTTGCCGTCGAACATCGTCTTTCCGTTCGCGATCACCTTCACGGGCTTCCCGAAATCGAATTGATCGGGCGACAGCAGCAGCGTGAACGCGGCGACGCCGCGCGTGGTTGCGGTGATCGCGTTGCCGGCGCGGGCGAGATCGACGCGGCCCGAGGCGCCGCCGCGGGCGAACAGATGCTTTGGCGGGGTCTCGACGATTTGCGGCCGGTAGACGCCTTCCAGTTCCACCGGCGCGTTATCGCGAACCACGAGCAGGACCAGCTTCGACCCCGGCGGCTCGTCCGACAGCGCGTCCGCCACGTCGGCGGCTGCGGCAACGCTCCGATCGTTCAGGCGCAACAGCACGTCGCCGGCCTTCAGCCCGATCTGCGCCGCGTTCGATCCGTCCACCACGCGATTGATGCGCATGCCGACGCTACGGGCGCCGAAGTCGGCGGACGGCGGCATCGGCATGTCGTTGAGGTCCGGCATCGCCCTGGCGTCGTTCTTCTGTGGGCCGAGCCGGTCGATCACCAGCCAGTGCGCGCGATCGAAACGCGCTCCGCTCCCCGTCTCCCAGCTCAGCGTGTCGGGCAGCGGCCGGCGTGGATGGTCGCGCACGAACGCCTCGTAGCCGTCCTTGACCTCAGGCCACCACGCGGTGTTGTGCCCCGCGTTCGGCTGCGGCCGGTAGTCAATCGACACACCGCCCTGCTTCAGGTGCTGGATGTACGGATCGACCACGCGCGTCGGGTACAGCGGGTCGCGGCCGCCGTTGACCGCGAACAGCGGCTTGTTGCGCAAGTTGTTCGCGAAGATCAGCCCATCGTCGATGTCGGGCAGCGCGAGCACCATGATGTAGCCGTTGAGCGGCAGGATGCTCGCGAACGGCGTCGTCTCGCGCATCGCCACGTACAGCGCACCGGTCGCGCCGTCGGACACGCCCGAGAGCACGACCCGGTTTTCGTCAACGTTGTAGAGCCGCTTGACGCGATCGACGATCGCCGCGAGGTTCCGCACCTGGTCCGTGCCCCACCACGGCGAGGCCGCCCACGCGTTCGGCACGACGTAGATCTGTTCAGCGCCGACGAGCGCCCCGACCGTGCCATTGCCGACGGGCGCGTTGGTGGCGCGTCCGCCGACGCCGCCGTGGAGCTGAATCCGAACCTGGTAGCGGCGCGCGGGGTCGTAGCTGTCGGGCACGTCGACCGCGAAGAAATGCTCGACGCCGTCGGAGGTGCGGTTCTCCATCCGAACGACGCCGGTGTCGCGCGCCGGGTAGGGGCGGCCCTGCGCCAGCCGCCGATACGCCTCGTCGAAGGTCGGGCGGGCGCGGACGATCGGCTCGACGAGCCGCGACGCTTCTTCCGGCGACGACGCCGACCAGAACGTCGCAAAGGCGGCGTCTACGGCCGAGCCCTGGGCCAAGGGGCCACCCGGAAACCCAGCCGCGAAGACAACGATTACCGCGATGCTGAACCGCACCCTGCGCGTCATCTGTCGGTGTATAACATAGTTAGGAACCCATGAGGCCCGCCGCTCTGCTCTTCGCGCTCTTGCTGGCCGTCAACCCCACCGCGGCGCCGCAGATCGCGAAGCCGGCCGCCCCAGCGGCGGCAGGCGAGAAGCTCCCGCCGCTCTCCTACACCTGCCCGATGCACCCGGAGATTCTGGAAACCAAGGGTGGCAGCTGTCCGATCTGCAAGATGGACCTGGTGCCGATCCGGCTCGATTCGGTGTGGACATGCGGGACCAAGCCGCTCGCGGTGGTGCGAGATGGCCCCGGACGCTGCCCGATCGACGGCACAGCCCTGGTGCAAGTCACCGCGGTTGTGTCGTGGACCTGTCCCGGCGGGACGGAGGAATCGGCGTCGCCCGGCAAGTGCGGGAACGGTTCGGACAAGACGAAGACCTTCGCGCTGCGGGCGCATGGCAACCACAACCCTCAGCACGGCGGCATCTTCTTCATGGCCGCGGACAACGCGCACCACCTCGAAGGCGCGTATCTGCCGACCGGCGTGTTCCGAATGTATTTCTACGACGAGTTCACCAAGCCCCAGACGCTCGCCAACGTCAAGAATTACCAGGCCACGTTGATGGTCCGGGACCACAAGACCGGCACCGATACGCCGTATTCGCTGGTGCGCAACGGCCGCTACCTGCAGGCGTCAATCGGCAAGCTGCCGCTGCCGGCGGAGATGTACGCGCTGGTGAAGTTCGCGCCGTCCGGCAAGGACAACCGCTTCGACTTCGCCTTCCCGGCCTATTCGAAGGAGCCGCACGCGCTCGCCGGCCCGACGATGACCAACGCGGCGCCGGTCACGACCGCGCCGCTGGTCGAGACCATCGCTCCGGCGGCCGGCACTTCCGCGGGCATCGATCCGGCGCTGGTGCCGCTGCCGATCCCCGACACGGTGCCGGAGATGCTGGCGCAGCTCCAGACGCGTACCGACCAGATCCGTGCCTTCATCGACAAAGGTTCGTTCGCGGCGATTTACGTGCCGGCGTTTCAGGCCAAGGATCTCGCGCTGGCGCTCGACGAGCACAAGGGCGAGCTGACGCCGGAGCGGCGCCGGATCGCCGAGCCGGCGATCGCGAGGCTGGTGCGCACCGCCTACCTGCTCGACGCGTTCGGCGACATCGGCAACAAGCAGCAGATCTCCGAGGCGTACGCAAAATTCGTGGAAGCCGCGAAGGACATCCACGCGTCATTTCCGTAGTCGGCCATGAAGATCAGCCTCCGCGCCGCCATCGTCTCCGCGCTCGTGCTCGCCGGTGTCGCGATCGCGATGCGCCCCGCGTCGGCGCACAAGGCGATCACCTCGAAGTACACCTACAACGACGATGTGTTCCCGATCCTGCGCGAGCGCTGCGCCAGCTGCCACGTTGCTGGCGGCGTCGCGCCAATGTCGCTGATGACCTACGATGACGCCTTCCCGTGGGCGGAGTCGATCCGGGCCGAGCTGGTGTCGGCGCACATGCCGCCGTGGAACGCGGACGAGGGCTACGGCGAGATCAAGCGCGCGCACACGCTGTCGCCCAAGGAGCTCGACGTCATCCTGACCTGGGCCACCGGCGGCAATCCGCGCGGCTCACTGGATCAGAAGCTGCCGGAAGTGAAGCTCCAGAACGACTGGAAGCTGGGGGCACCGGATCTGGCGTTGAAGATGCCCGCCGACTTCACCCTCGCCGCCGACAAGATGGAGGACACCCAGGAGTTCACGCTTCCCGCCGGGACCGCCGAAACGCGGTGGGTCCGAGCCGTCGATCTCCTTCCCGGCACGCCGTCGATCGTCCGCAGCGCGACAATCTTCGTGAAGGGCGCAGGCGTTCGTCCCTCCGCCGTGGGGCCGGTGCCGGAACAGGTGCTCGCGCTCTGGTTGCCCGGGCAGGATCTCGCGGCGAACGACGGCATCGCGTTCCGCCTGCCGCCGGGCGCAGAAATCGGCGTTCGCATTCACTACAAAAAGACGTGGCAGTTCGAGGGAAAGGCGGTCACCGACCGCAGCGCCGTCGGCCTGTATTTCACGCAGAGCGCGAGCCCCCAGGAGCTGCTGTCGTTGCCGATCGACTCACCGGCCGCGGCGTCGGGAGGCGCGGATCAAACCGTCCGCTTCAGCCGGACGCTGGCAGACGAGGTGCAGGCACTGGCGCTGAGCCCGGACAACGTGCCGGGCAATATCTCGCTGCAGGTCGAAGCGGTCACACCGGACGGATCGCGCCTGCCGATGATCCGGCTGAACACTCGCGCCGACTGGGATCGCCGCTACTGGTTCGAGAAGCCGCTGACGCTGCCGCGCGGCACCCGCGTCGAGGTCACCGCGAACCTGCAGGATCCCGACATGCTCTCAGCGGCGTTCACCTCGACGCCGGGCGCAGCCGCCGCCCCCGCGCGCGCCGGCGCGATGCGCCTCACGCTCAACGTCATCCCGGCGCGTAGGAATTCAGAATTAAGAATTAAGAATTAAGAATTTGGAATTCGCGACAACACTCGCGATATGGCCGGAATTCTCATTCCACATTCCAAATTCCTAGTTCTTAATTCTCAACCGGCCAAACCCGGGCGGCGCCGCTCGATGCCTGGTGGCCGCTTCGTATGCCGCGGCAACCTTGATGACCACGCCTTCGTCGCCGGGGCCGCCCCAGAACGCGATGCCGACCGGTAGCGGGATCGCCAGCGTCGAAGGCCGGCTTTCGTTGGCCGCAGAGACATACGCGTTGTTCGCGGCGTTCAACCTGTAGTCGGGCTCGTAGCTGATGGCGTTGAAGCCGGCCGGCACCGTGATCTCGGGAAGGCCGACGTTCGCACTCGTCGGGAAGCGGCCCACCGGACGATCGTTGACCTGCGGCTGGTTCGCGTAGCCGATCCGCGCCGGCGGGATGGTGGTCGTCGGGTTGACCAGGACGTCGAGGTTGTTCTGACGCATCACCTTCAGGATCACGAGACGCATCACCTCCCGCATCTTGATGTTCTGCGTCATCCCGTCTGAGGCCAGGTCCGTCCTGTTCTCCCAGTTCTTCATCGCCGCCACGCGGGTGGCGCTGTAGTACTTCGCGTTCGCGTTCAGGCTGGCCCAGTCGTTGACGCGCGCGTCACCCCGCCGCAACAGGTATTGGGCGAAATTGTAGGCGAAGCTCGCCGACGGCGGACCACCGTTGACGCTGCGAATGTTGAGCGCCTCGGGCCACGGCGCCAGCCCCTCGCCAGCCTTCACCATGTAGTCGCGCCGGGTGACGTCGGCGCCGGGCACGGAGTACGGCGACGGCGCGCCGCCGCGGCCGGGGCGCTGCAGATACTCAGGCATGTGGAACGGCAGGATCTCAGCGAGCGCCTGCTGGAAGTTGTAGGTCATGTTGGGGATCGAGGGATCGTCCGGGTAGAGCGGATCGAAGGACTCCACCAGCTCGGCGCCCAGCCGATCGCGCAGCACGCGCGAGATCTCGCCGTTCACCAGGTCGCTCATCGCCACGTCGTTCGCGGCGTGCTTGACCATGTACTCGCGGACGATGCCGATGCGGATGCCGGCCAGCGGCCTGCCAGGTCTGGCGCCGGCCGCCGACGCGAACGAGGCGTACGGCTTCTGGGAGATCAGCCCCTTGGGCAGCGCGGTGTAGATGTCGCGCGGGTCGAAGTAGCCGCGCGTTGGATCCTTCAGCGCGTCGAGCACACGCGCTGCGTCCTTGACCGTGCGGCACTGGATGCCAGCACGATCGAGATACGGATCGGCGCCGATCGCCCCGCCGTACGGCATCAGACCTTTCGTCGTGACCAGCGCGACGACGTCGTTGCGCCAGGCGGGCTGACGGCAGGAGCCGCCGGTCTCCTCGCAGATCGAGCACTGGACGAGGTTCGCGGCCACGCCAGCGGCCGATCCGGAGCTCGAGCCGCCGGTCTCGCGCGCGGTGTCGTAAGGGTTGCACGCGGTGCCCCCCCAGGTGCTGCGCGCCCCGGCGCCGTAGTCGCGCGCGGTGACCTTCGCCGCGCCACCCGGATCGCCGCTCCCGGCGTTGTATTCGGCGAGATTCGCCTTCGCATAGACGATCGCGCCCTTGGCGCGCAGCTCGGCGACGATGGTCGCGTCCCGCGGCGGCGCGTCCATGGCGTAGCGCACGTCGCCGCCGCCGGTGGACCGCATGTCGGTCGTGTCGTAGACGTCCTTGAACGAGAAGGCGATGCAATACATCGGCATCGCCTCGAGGTCGGGGTGTCGTCCATATCTCGCGTCGAGCGATGCCGCGTACTCGATCGCGTCGGGCTGCTTGCGGAAGGCATCGCAGGCGGCGGGACAGCTCGCCGGCAACGGAGCCGACGCGGCGTCGCATTGCGCCTGGCACGAAACCGATCGCTCGCCTCGGATGTTCAGCGTGCTGAGGGCGTTGATCTGACCCGCATCGGGTATGCCGACGACCATGCCGTACTGCTGCTGGACCGCCGGATCCGAGCTGGTCGCCTCCATGCGGCCGAAATCGATGGCGGCGCCGGCGTAGTGCTCGAACGACGGCAGCACCGAGGCGGCGGGAATCGTCGCCGACGGAAAGGTCACGGCCGATCCGGCACGGACCGGTCCAGCTCCTGGCGCAACCGCGCTGCCGTCGCGTGTGACGAGCTGGGTGCAGGTCCCGTTATAGGCCCGCGCGCGTTCGATGTAGCTCTCGACGATGCGCTTGCAGGTCGTGTCGCCCTGCTGAATCGCGCGGTGGACATCCGCGATCGTCGCTTCCTCCACGTGGAAAGAGCGGGCGGCGCGCGGCGACGGTGCATTGGCCTGCGCGGCGAGAAAGCCGGACATCAACACCGCCGCCAGGGCGGCGAAAAAGAATCTGGTCAGGAGGGGACGGTGCGGCATGACGCCGAGTGTGCCACGAGTCAGAATTAAGAATTAAGAATTAAGAATTTGGAATTCATGCCCGGAACTCGAACTCTGACTTCCTCATTCTTGATTCTCAACCGGGCAAGAAGCTGGCGGAGTAGCGAAATCGGATCAGATAGATGTGCTCGCCGCGGCCGTGTTTGGCGATGCTGAGGAGATCGGCCACGTCCTTGAAGCCAGAACGCCGCGCCAGGTCGGGCGTGATTTCGGCCAGGGTGATCTCCCGGATCGAGTCCACCTCGATCTCGCCCTCGTCCATGCGATAGCGCCCGCCGACTTTGACGTGGGGGTGTGTCCAGAACCGGACGCTGCAGGTGATGCGTCCTCGCCGCACTCCCTCTCGGAGCTGCTTGGTGAAGACCACGAGCGCCTCTTCAGACTTTCATGATAAACGGATCCTGGACCTCATCGCCCAGCTCGCACCAGACGCTCTTGGTCTGCAGATACTGGTAGACCGCCTCGATCCCGTTCTGTCGACCGATGCCGCTCGCCTTGTAGCCGCCGAACGGCGAGTTGAACGTGAGCGCGCGATAGGTGTTGATCCACACCGTACCCGACTCGAGCGCGCGAGCCATTTTGTGCGCGCGTCTGATGTCGTGCGTCCAGACGCCGGCGGCGAGGCCGAACTCGGTGTCGTTGGCGAGCGCGAGCACCTCGGCTTCGTCCTTGAACGGCGTCACGGCGAGAACCGGCCCGAACACCTCGTTGCGCATCAGGAAGTTGTCCTGCTTCAGCTGGTGCACGATCGTCGGCTGGTAAAAGTAGCCCTCCGGAAACTCCGCGATGGCCGGCCGCGCGCCGCCGCACAGCACGGTCGCGCCCTCGGCGACCGCGCGCCGGACCATCGCCTCGTCCTTCTCGAGCTGCATCCTGGTCGCGACCGGCCCCATCTGGGTCGCAGCCTTCAACGGATCGCCGATCGTGATCTGCTGCGCGCGCTTCACGATCCGGTCGACCAGCGCGTCGTAAACGGACTGGTGGATGTAGGCGCGCGATCCGGCGACGCATGTCTGCCCGGCGGCGGCGAAGATCCCCGCCAGCACCCCCGCCTCCGCCTGATCCAGGTTGGCATCGTCGAAGACGATGTTCGGGCTCTTCCCGCCCAGCTCGAGCATGCAGCTGACCAGGCGCTGGCCCGCGCGCGCGGCGATGGCGCGGCCGGCGCCGACGCTGCCGGTAAACGAGACCTTCGCCACCAGCGGGTGATCGACGAGCGCTTCGCCCGTCTCTCTGAAGCCGCAGACGACGTTGATGACGCCGGCGGGAATGCCGGCGAGCTCGGCCAGCCGGGCAAGCTCCACGGCGGAGGCGGAAGTAATCTCGGACGGCTTGAGCACAATGGTGTTGCCCGCGGCCAGCGCCGGCGCCAGCGACATAATCGCGATGAAGGTCGGCGAATTCCACGGCGTGATGACGCCGACGACGCCCAGCGGCTCGCGCAGCGTGTAGTTGAGGATGCTCTGCCGGTCGAGCGGGACGACGGTGCCCTCGATCTTGTCGGCGAGCCCGCCGAAATAGTAGAGCCATTCCTGGGCGATGCGCGCCTGCGCGCGCATCTCGGCGAACAGCTTGCCGTTCTGCTCGGTTTCGATGGTGGCGATGCGATCGGCGTGCTCGGCGATCACCTCACCCCACTTCATCAGCAGCCGCCCTCGCCTGGTGGGCGACAGCTTGCCCCAGGGTCCGGTCCGGAAGGCGGCCGACGCGGCGGTGACGGCGCGATCGACGTCCGAGGCGCCGGCGAGCGCGAACGTCCCCCACACCCCACCGGTCGTGGGGTTGAAGGCCGTGAACGTGCGGCCGTCCGCGGCCGGAACGTCAGCGCCGGCGATGTAGTTCTGATAAGTGTTCACAAACCCTCCCGACGACGGTCAACGTCGAACGCGCTGAGCTCGCAGAACAAAACCATATTCTGCAGTTCCGGCGGTTGCGTTGATCGTGGTGTTAGAAAAACGCTGGTGTGCCTTCGACGATGAGCTCGGCGCCGGTCGCGGCGCGGACGTGCTCGAGCGTCGTCTCGCGGGCGATCTCCTTCAGCACGAGCCCGCGCGGCGTCACCTCGATCACGGCCATCTCGGTGACAATCAAGTTCACGACCTTCAGCCCCGTGAACGGCAAGGTGCAGCGGGTGACGATCTTGTGGCCACCGTCCCTGGTCGCATGCTCCATCGCGATGATCACCCGCTTGGCGCCGGCCACCAGGTCCATCGCCCCGCCCATCCCCTTGACCATCTTGCCGGGGATCATCCAGTTCGCAAGGTTGCCCTCCTGATCCACCTGCAGCGCGCCGAGCACAGTGAGATCGATGTGCCCTCCGCGCACCATCGCGAACGAGTCGGCGCTGCTGAAGTACGAGCAGCCGGGCGTCTCGGTGACGGTTTCCTTGCCGGCGTTGATGAGATCGGGATCGACCTCGGCATCAGTTGGAAAAGGACCGATGCCGAGGAGGCCGTTCTCCGAGTGCAGCGTGATGTTGACCTCTGCCGGGACGTGGTTCGCCACCAGCGTCGGCATGCCGATGCCGAGGTTGACGTAGTCGCCATCCCCGAGCTCTTTCGCTACGCGAGTGACGATCCGATCGCGGATATCCATGGAATTTCGAGATTTCAGATTGCAGATTTCAGATTTCACAGCTCAGATTTCAGATTTCGCAAGGTCCTTTTCTCTATCCGCTTCTCGTAGTGGGTGCCCTGCAGGATGTGCCGCACGAAGATCCCTGGGGTGACCACCTGGTCCGGATCGAGCTCGCCGGGTTCGACCAGATCCTCGACCTCGGCGATGGTGACGGCCGCGGCGGTGGCCATCACCGGGTTGAAGTTGCGCGCCGTTTTCCGGTAGATGAGATTGCCGCTCCGGTCGCCTCGCCACGCCTTCACGAACGCGAAGTCGGCTTTCAGCGGCGATTCCAGCACGTAGGGCTTGCCGTCGATCACGCGGGTCTCTTTACCTTCGGAGACAAGAGTCCCATAACCGGTCGGTGTGAAGAAACCGGCGATCCCGGCCCCGCCGGCGCGGATCCGCTCCGCGAACGTCCCCTGCGGCACCAGTTCGACCTCGAGTTCCCGGCTCAGAAACTGCCGCTCGAACTCCTTGTTCTCCCCGACATAGGTCGAAATCATCTTGCGGACCTGGCGCGCTCGGAGCAGGACACCGATGCCAAAATCGTCGACGCCGGCGTTGTTGCTGATCACGGTCAGCCCTGAGGTGCCCCGGGCCTTCAGGGCGGCAATCAGGTTTTCGGGGATGCCGCACAGCCCGAAGCCGCCCATCATAATTGTCGCTCCGTCGGGGATCCGCTCGACCGCCTCTTCGGCGCTCGCCAGCACTTTGTTCACGGACGGTATTCTATCAAGTAAGATGGCACTCCCATTTGATGCATCCTGACCTCGAACAAGCCATCGGGTTCCACGAATCGATCGTCGCGGAAGGCGGAAAGGCGCTCGTCGGCTACGACACCGCCAAGGCGCTCGCCAACGTCGTGCTGATGTCGGAGATCCCGACCTCCTACGACAAGAAGGAACAGCGTCAGGTCAACGCCGGCAACCTGCTGTTGCGCGGCGTCCCCGGCGTCGGCAAGACGTTCTTCGGCGTCATCCTCGCCGCGATCAGCAACGCGCGGTTCGTGCGCATTCAAGGGCGCGCGGACCTGCAGCCGACGGAAGTCGTCGGCTTCCAGATGATCAATCCCGCCACCGGCGAGCTGATGACCGTCAGGCCGCTGGTCCCGCGGGCGCGGAGGGCGGCAATCAGCGTCTCGGGGATGCCGCACAGCCCGAAGCCGCCCATCATTATGGTCGCCCCGTCCGGGATGCGCGCCACCGCCTCGTCGGCG
>DATASG010000331.1:0-7443 GCA_036269295.1 Vicinamibacterales bacterium
CCGCGCCGACTGCGACCTCGAGGTGGTGTGGAACGGCGTCGGTCCTTTGCCGGGCGCCGGAAGCGCGGCGGGACTCGGCTCGACCTTGTCGGGCATTCATTTCTCGGTGGCCAGCCGCGTGCTTTCCCCGTCGGCCATCCGCCGCTGACCTGCCGGTTCCGGCTCTCAATCAAGGCCGATCTCCTGCGGCCAAACGCCGCTCGATGGCGTCAAGAACCGGCTCGACGCGGCCGCGCCGTCGACAAAGACGGACTGGACGAAGCGTCGAATCGAACCGCTGCTCGAGCACGCGAAGTATCAACCATCGAGCCGGAGACATCATGCCGCACGTCCAGATCCGATACTGCAAAGTGTGAAACTACGGCCCTCGCGCGGCGCTCATAAAGCCCGCGTGACGCGTGCAGCCCGGCTCATCCAGGAGAGATCGACCTCGCGGACGTGCATTACGATGTTGCTACCATGAGCCTCCCCATCACACGCGCCGACATCGAACGCGTTTATCATGTCATCGCGCCGCACATCCGGCGGACGCCGATCGTCCAGATCAGCGGCGCCGACTTCGGTCTGCCGCCATTTGCGCTGACGCTCAAGCTCGAACAATTGCAGCACGCCGGCTCGTTCAAGACCCGAGGCGCCTTTGCGAACTTGCTCACGCGCCGGCCGCCGAACGCCGGCGTCGTCGCCGCGTCGGGCGGCAACCACGGCGCGGCGGTCGCCTACGCGGCGATGAAGCTCGGCCTGCCCGCGCGGATCTTCGTGCCGACGGTGTCGTCCCCGGCAAAGATCGATCGCATTCGCCTGTACGGCGCCGATCTGACCGTGATCGGGGAGCGCTACGCCGAAGCCCTGGCCGCCAGCATCGAGTGGAGCAAGACCTCCGGCGCCATGCCGGTGCACGCATTCGATCAGGTCGAAACGCTGGCTGGGCAAGGCACGCTCGCGCTCGAGCTGCAGCAGCAGGCGCCGGAGCTCGACACCGTGCTCGTGGCGGTCGGCGGCGGCGGACTCATTGGCGGGATCGCGGCCTGGTACGAGTCGAAGACGCGCGTCATCGCCGTCGAGCCCCAGGGCGCCCCGACCCTGGCCGACGCAATCACCGCCGGCAAGCCGGTCGACGCGCCCACCGGCAGCGTCGCGGCCGACTCCCTGGCGCCCAGGCGCGTCGGCGAGCTGATGTTCCCGATCGCGCAGGCCCACGTCGAGCGCGTCGTCCTGGTGACCGATCACGCGATCCGAATGGCTCAGAAGATGTTGTGGGAGAGCCTGCGCCTGGTCGTCGAGCCGGGCGGCTGCACGGCGTTCGCGGCGATCCTGTCAGGGGCATATCAGCCGGCAGAGGGCGAGCGCGTCGGCGTCGTCGTCAGCGGCGCGAATACCACCGCGGTCAGCTTCGGGTAGCAATGCTGCAACGTGCTCTTAGTAGAAGGGTGCCATGCGCGTTGAACTCCTCCTTTTAATGGAGGAATCAACGCGCATGGCACCCTTCGACCGAGGCTCCTCTCCTAGCGCCGCAGCTTCGACACGATCTCGGCCGCGCGCCGTCCGGCCGCTTCGGTCGTCACCACCCGCTCGGGCCAGCGCCGCGCATACCCTTCGGACGCCCACTTCCTGGTCGCATCGATCCCCATCTTGCCGCCGTACGCGGGCAGATCCGAGGCGTCGTCCAGGTCGTCGACCGGCCCCTTGGTCATCTGAATGTCACGCAACGGGTCGTAGTGCGTGCCGACGATCCAGGCGACCTGGCTGAGATTGTGGACGTCGACGTCTTTGTCGACGACGACAATCGTTTTCGAGAACATCAACTGACCCAGCCCCCAGAACGCGTTCATGATCTTGCGGGCGTGGCCGGGGTAGCGCTTGTCGATCGAAACCAGCACGAGGTTGTGGAAGATCCCCTCGGCCGGGAAATGCATGTCGACGATCTCGGGCAGTGTCTTGCGGATCATCGGCAGGAAGATCCGCTCGCTGGCCAGGCCGAGATAGAAATCCTCCATCGGCGGAATCCCGACGACGGTCGTCAGATAGGTCGGTTTCTTGCGCTGCGTGATGCAGGTGATGTGGAACACCGGAAAGTCGTCTGGTTGCGAGTAGAGACCGGTGTGATCGCCGAACGGGCCTTCGCGCCGCCGCTCGCCGGGCTCGACGTAGCCTTCGAGCACGATGTGCGAGCTGGCAGGCACTTCGAGATCGACGCTGACGCATTTCACCAGCTCGATGCGCCGGCGCGACAGGAACCCGCCGAGCAGGAGCTCGTCCAACCCTTCCGGCATCGGCGCGGTGGCGCAGTACGGCAGCACCGGCTCGGGGCTCAGCGCCACGGCGACCTCGAGCCGCTTGCCCAGCTTCTCCGCGACCCGGTGATGCTGCGCGCCGCCTTTGTGCCGCTGCCAGTGCATGCCGGTGGTGCGGCCGTCGTAGACCTGCATCCGGTAGGTGCCGATGTTGCGTATCCCCGTTTCCGGGTCCTTCGTGAAGACCAGCGGAAAAGTGATGTAATTCCCGCCGTCGTCCGGCCAGCACTTGAGGATCGGCAGCGAGTCGAGCGTGCCGTTCCGGTTGACGATCTCCTGGCACGGCGCGTCCTTGACCGTCTTCGGCATCAGGTCGCGGAGGCGGCCGACCATCGGCAGCATTTTCAGCGCCTCCATGATCCCTTCAGGCATCTGCGGCGTCATCAGCTCGTCGATCTCCCTGGCGAGATCGTCCAGCGTCTTGACGCCCAGCGCCAGGCACATGCGCTCGTTCGAGCCGTAGACGTTCGAGGCGACAGGGATGTCGTAGCCGGTCGGGCTGTCGAAGAGCAGCGCCGGTCCGCCGCCGGCGGTCTTGCAGACGCGGTCGGTGACGGCCGCGATCTCCAGGTCTGGGCTGACGGCGTCGCCGATGCGCGCGAGCAGCTTGCGCTTCTCGAGGTCGGCGAGGAAGTCGTTGAGGTCAGAATACATAGGTCGGGATGGATCGAAACGATCTACCCTTGGTGTCCTTGGTGTCCTTTGTGTTGATCAGGCCTTAATCTTATCTGCAATTTCCTGCGCCAGGCCGAGCGCGCGTCGGCCGGCCTCGCCCGTCACCTTCGGCGCGCGGCGCAAGACGATCGCATCGACGAAGTCGGTGAGTTCACGCTTGAGCGGTTCTTCGGTGGGCACCTCCATCTCGCCGCCTTCGATCGCGGGCCTGGCCTGAGCTGTGTCGACGGGCCCGGCACCCTTCCCGTTGACCAGCCGGTAGACCTCGAGTCTCTGGGTCGCATAGTCGATCGAGACGTAAGCCGACGGCTGGAAGAAACGGATCTTCCGCACCCGGTCGCGGCTGATCCGGCTCGCGGTCAGGTTCACGATGCAGCCGTTGGCGAACCGAAGGCGCGCGTTGGCGATGTCCACGCGGTTGGTGACCACCGGGACACCGACCGCCTCGAGCGACGCCACGTCCGAGTCGACGACCGAGAGCACGACGTCGAGGTCGTGGATCATCAGGTCGAAGACGACGTCGATGTCGAGGCTGCGCTCCGGGAACGTGCCGAGGCGATGGACCTCGATGAATCGCGGATCGGTGATGAGCGGTCGCGCCGCGGCAAGCGCCGGGTTGAAACGCTCGGTGTGCCCGACCGCGAGCACGACCCCGGCATCGGCGGCGGCCTCGATCAGCTGATCGGCTTCCTCGAGTGTCCGTGCCATCGGCTTCTCCACCAGCAGCGGCACGCCGGCCTTCAGAAATGGCAGCGCGATGTCGCGGTGGAGCTCGGTAGGGACTGCGATCGTCACCGCGTCGACCTGGCCGAGGAGATCGCCGGCGTCGAACAGCGCGCGGCTGCCGGTGGTGGCAGCGATCGCCTCAGCGCGCGGGTGGTTCGTGTCGACGACCGCCACCAGCTCGACGCCAGGCAGCGAGGACAGTATCCGAGCGTGATGCTTCCCGAGATGCCCGACGCCGATGACCGCGACGCGCAGGCTCATCTGTCCTCTGTGTCCTTTGTATCCTCTGTGTCCTTCCTGCCCGTGCCACGGCCCACGATACAGATGCCCGCCTCGTCTGCGGCCTTGACGATCGCGTCGCCGTCGATCATCAGCGTCTTTCCGGCGTCGACCGACAGAACAGTGGCGCCCGCCATCTTCATCGCCTCGATCGTCGATACGCCGACGACCGGCACGTCGAAGCGCATGTCCTGGTTCGGCTTCGCCACCTTGACGATGCGGACGCCGGCGCCGGCGAGCTGGCCGGCGCGAGCGATGATCGCGTCGGTGCCTTCCATGGCCTCCACCGCCACCACCGCCGCCGACTTCACCGCAATCGTCTGGCCGATGTCGAGGCCGGCGACGGTGTCGGCGATCCGGTAGCCGAACGCGAGATCGGACTGCTCGTCCGCATCCGGCGCACGTCGGGTGAGCACCCCCTCTTTCGCCATGAGCGGCGCGAGAAAGGAGGTCGAGTTCAGCAGGTCGATCCCCTTGTCGCGCATCGCATCGGCGATGCCGCCGATGAGGCCGTCCGTGTTCCGGGCCTTGAGCCGCATCAGCACCCCGAGCAGCGTCGCGTCGGCGCTCGCCATCACGGCGAAGAGCTTGGTGTGCTTGACCTGTCCCGCCATCACCGCCTGTGTGATGCCCGCGTCCTTGAAGAGCGCAATCAAGGAGCCCAGCTGGCCGAGGGAAATCCAGTGGAAGGCGGCAGCCGGTGGGCGGGCGGCCAGGTCGGCCAGCTCCGGAAAGGTCTCATCTTTCAGCGCCACGACCGTGACCTCGTGGCCGAGGGTGCGGGCCGCGTCGAGCACCAGGAAGGGGAAGCGGCCGTTGCCCGCGATCAGGCCCAGTCTCATGCTCGCTATTCGTCCGCGACCACTTCTTCGACTCGCCGGGAGGCACGCCGCAGAATGACGCCGCGCTGCGACGAGCGGATGAAGTCGATCAGGTACTGCACTTCGGGACACGCCAGCGACTGATCCTGCTCGATCTGCTGCAGCGCACGCGTGGTGTTCAGCTTCGACTGCAGCAGGTAGCGGAACGACCGCTTCAGCTTCGCGATCACATCGGGGGTGAAGCCGCGCCGGGTCAGGCCCACCGTGTTGGCGCCGAAGATCCGCGCCGGCCGGCTGCCGACCGTCCGCGCGAACGGCAGCGCGTCCTTGGTGATCACCGAGTAGCCGCCGATGAAGCCGTGCTGGCCGACGCGGCAGAACTGGTGGACGGCCGAGCCGGCGCTGATGTTGGCGTGGGACTCGACCGCGACGTGGCCGCCCAGCGTCGCGTGCGGCCCGAAGATCGTCTGGTCGCCCACGGTCGAGTCGTGCGCCACGTGCACGTAGGCCATGAACACGTTGCGATCGCCGATCGTCGTGACGCCGCCGCCGCCGCGCGTCCCCCGGTTGATCGTGACGAACTCCCGGAAGATGTTGCGCCGGCCAATGACCAGCCGGGTCGGCTCACCCTGGTATTTGAGATCCTGCGGCGCGAGGCCAATCGACCCGAACGGGTAGATCTCGGTGTCGTCGCCCACTTCCGTCCAGCCGTCCACCACCGCCGACGCGCCGATCCGGCAGTTCCGGCCGATGCGGACGTTCGGGCCGATGCTCGCGTGCGGGCCAATCGTCGTCCCGCGGCCAATCTGCGCCCTCGGATGGACGATCGCCGACGGATGGATCTGCGTCTCATCTGCGACCAGGCCGAGCAGCAGCTCGGCCTCGGCGACAACCTGGTCGCCGACCATCGCCGCCGCCTGGGCGCGCACCAGCGACGTCCGCCGCCTGCCGAGCGTCACTTCGAGCCGCAGCCGATCGCCCGGAAACACCTGGCGCCGGAACTTGGCGCCGTTGATGCCGCGCAGGTAGACGCGTGCGTTCGGCGGCGCGTCGTCGCGGTGCAGCAGCAACAGCGCCGCCACTTGCGAGAGCGACTCGAGCATCATCACGCCCGGCAGCACTGGCGCGCCCGGGAAATGTCCCTGGAAGAACTCCTCGTTGACGGTGACGTTCTTGACCGCGACCAGCCGCCGCCCGGCCTCGTGCTCGGTGATCGCGTCCACGAGCGAGGACGGCTGCCGGTAGCACAGGCGGTCGAGGAGAATGGGGATGTTCAGCACGGACGGGGAAAGGCTAATTGCAAAATGCAACCTGCTAAATTAATTCAGCATTTTGCATTCTGCAATGTGCATTGATCAGGTCTTTATTTCGCAGCGCCCGGCTTGCTCAGCGCGTCCAGCTTCTTGATCACCTCGCCGGTGAGGTCGAGGCCGGGCGTCGCCCAGGCGATGCCGGACTCCGACGCGTTGAACACGAGGTGCAGGCCCTTTTCCGTCGCGAGCTGCTCCACGATCGGGGAGAGCTTCTTCACGAACTCGTTCTGCACTTCCTGCTGCAGCTCGTTGATCTCGGCCTGCGCGTCCTGCTGGAAGCGCTCGGCGTCCTTGGTCTGCTTCTCGATCTCTTTCTCGAGTTGAAGGCGCGCCGCCTCGTTCATCACGCTGCCGCTCGTCTGCAGCTTCTGCTGGTTGCCCTGCAGCAGCTTCGCCTTGTCGGCGTTCTCGGTCTGCTTTTTCTGAATCAGCGCGTTCACGCGGGTCACCGCGGTACGGCCGTCAGCCGAAGCCTGGAACACGGCCTGGGGATTGAAAAAGGCGATCTTGGCGCCGGCAGGGAACGGCGCTGGCGGTGCCACCACGGCCGGAGCCGGAGCGGGCGCGGGTGTCTGGGGCGCGGGCGTCGCGGCTGGCTTGGCCGGCGCGGCCGGCGTCTGCGCCAACGCCGGCGCGGCGCTCAGCGCGAAAACTGACAGGGCGAGCGACGCGGCGATAGCAGAACCTCTCATTACACTGAATCCTTTCGAATGTCGGAAGCTGTTGATTCTACACCAGATGGGCGGCCGTTAGAAGGTCGAGCCCACCGCAAACCGGAACTGGAACGCCTTCTGGGGCAGCAACGTGTTGTCCAGCACGCCGTTGCGCTGCGGGTTGTAGGCGAAGATGAGCCGGAACGGCACGTTCAGCACCGGCATGAAGAAGCGGACCTCCAACCCGGTCGAGGTCTTGAAGTCCTGCCAGTTGAAGGTCCGGCCCGGCACGACGACGGTCGCGAGCGACCCGCCATCGGGGACGTAGGCCGCCGGCCCCTGCAGCACCGGCCCGGTCTGCACCTGGCCCGCATCGTAGAACGCGATCAGGCGCACCGGACCCGCAATCGTGATCTGCTCCTCCAGGTTGAACAGCAGGCTCTTGTTGCCGCCGAGCACCAGCCCCGTCACGGGATCCTGCGGCCCGATGGTCCGGATGTCGAACCCGCGGATGCTGTACTCGCCGCCGAGGAACAGCTTTTGGAAGATCGGCAGATCCTTTGATCCGGTGAACGCATGGATGTATTGCGCCTGCGCGCGCATCCCGAGCGTCAACCGGCTGCTCTGCTTGATGAACCAGACGCCCTCGAGCATCGGCTTGTAGAAATTCGTGTTGCCGCCCAGG
>DATASG010000332.1:0-9061 GCA_036269295.1 Vicinamibacterales bacterium
GTGAGTGCCGCTAGGAGAAACCATTGATTGCCGATGGGCTCAACATAGAGCCCATGGATCGACAATCCGACGACCGTAAGGCCGGCGACGATCACCGACCACAGGTACAGCTTCCCAAGCTGCGTGAAGTTCGCCTCGGACACCATTGGCGTCCCTATGTATCGGTTCGACTAGTCCCAAACAATGATGTTTTTCATAAGTCTCTCCATGTTGTTGAAAACAATGCCGTTAGTCCGTTTTCTATCAACCCATTCCTATTCGCCGATGCCGTCGGCGATGCTGGTGGCGTCGACTCCCCAGACGATGCTGTTGGCGCCCACACCCCACACAATGCTGTTAGCTTCTATGCCCCAGACGATGGAGTCGAGGTTCGACGAGCCCCACATGATTGAATCGCCGTCCGATGCACTGACGAGAAGACTCCTGACGCGCTGACTTGACCCTCTTTGGAGGATCGCATCGGCCCGACGGGACGAAACTAGAACTGAGAAGATCCGGCTCGTGACCGTCTGCTCGCCGGCGATAGTCGTCGATTTCGGAATCTGGTTCGACGCCGCGAGCTCCACCGCCGCCAGCGCGTTGATCATCCCCGCGCCCGCACCCACCAGCCCCGCCGACGGCATGAACGTGCTCGTCAACTGCAGCGCCGCCTTCGCGTCCTGAGGCCTCAGCTCCTCCCGCGCATCCAGCACCAGCGCCGCCGCCCCGCTCACCAACCCCGCCGCCATGCTCGTCCCAGACAGCTGCATCACCCCGTCCGCGCCCGCCCCCGACACATGCCGCTGCGGGTAGTTCCTCGACAGATAGGAGTCCGCCGCCTCCGCCGACTTGATATGGCTCCCCGGCGCCGACACGTCCGGCTTCAAAATCAGGTCGTAGCGCGTCGGCCCCCTCGAGCTGTAGCTCGCCAGCGTGTCGTCTGATCGCTGCGCCGTGCCGTGCGTGTCGATCGCCCCCACCGCAATCGCATACGGGCTGTTGGCCGGCGTCGTGATCCCGCCCATCACCAGCTTCCCGTCCGCCGTCTTGCCGAAATTGCCCGCCGAAACCACGACCACCAACCCCGCGCGCACCGCCCGTTCCACCGCCTCGCACAACGGATCGTCCCGATACGGCTGCAGCACCGGCGCGCCCAGCGACAGGTTGATGATCCGGACGTTGTATTCCTGCCGGTGCTCGATCGTCCAGTCGATCGCCTCGATGACGTCGCTCACCGTCCCCGACCCGTCGTCGCCCAGCACCCGCAGGTTGAGGAGATACGCGCCCGGCGCGATCCCGCCGTAATCCCGGGTCTCGGCCGTCTGGCCGGGACGGCCGGCGATGATCGCCGCCACGTGCGTCCCGTGCCCGTAATGATCCTGGCCGTCGCCGCCGGTGAAGTCGTGCGTGACCAGCACCCGCCCCTTGAGCGCGTTGTGCCTGGCGTCGATCCCCGAGTCGATCACCGCCACCCCGACCCCAAGGCCGGTCCGCGCCCGCACCTCGCCTGAGCCGATCCACACCTGATCCGCGCCGACGCTCTCCAGGTCTGCCGCGTCCACCGACGACTTGATCCGGATGTCGCCCGACAGGTGATCCTGCGAGTCGTCCTGCTGAATCGCCGCCAGCTGGCCGGCGTTCACCAGCAGCACCGCGCCGCTGGTCAGGTAGCGCGCGACCGTCACGTTGTAACGCACCGCCAGCGCGTCGACCTCGGCACGAGTGCCGTGCACGATGACGCGGATGGTCTGAGAGCCGGCCGACAGATGATCCGCGAGATCGGCGCTGAGCCGAGCCTTGTGCCCGGCCGCAAACGCCGGCACCGCCGACGCCAGGAAGCAGGCACACATCAACGCCGCCGTAAACGAGCCGGTGAGCGCGTGGCGGCGCGACGAGCGGGTGATTAGCGGGACAGCCATGGGTCGCTCCAACGGGGGAACCTGGGTCTACCGAACCTGGCCGCGCGACGGCATGTCCGCGGCCTGGCTGCGGTCGTCCTGCACCGAATCGAGAAGAACGCGTTGCGACCCGCCCAGAGTGCGGATCGTCTGGAGACGCCCCTCGCGAATGCGGTTGTAGATCGTCCGGCGGGAAACGCCCAGCAGTTCCGCGGCATGGTCCAGCGAAACGCTGCGACCGATACGGGGCTTGGAGCCCGCTTCAGAACCGCTCTCTGACATCTTCACCCTATCCTCCGGATGCACCCTGTATGCGCACGCTGAGTGCCACAGGGACGAGGATTGGCGAGGATTACTGTAACTCTTTATCGATCAGTCAGTTGTTGCTGAGTCGGGTGATCGGTGCGGTAAGCTTGGCGGCACCGTCGCCGGCCAAGAAGCTAGCCGGCGGACGAAAGCCGTAGGCGAGCCGTTCAAATTTGCACGCAAACTTCAACCTGGACCGATTTGCTGCACGCATTTTTGACCGGCCAGTTTTCTGGCCGGTGGGACAGATTTTGACCGGACTCAACCGTCGACTATTGGTCTCCCTCGCGCTGGCCGCGCTCTGCGCCGCGGGCTGCCGTTCAGACTCCACCTCACGGTCAACGGCTGGCTTGCAGGGCGCGGTACCGCGCGGCGGCGAGCTCCTCGTGTCCGTCCGATCCGAGCCTCGAAGCTTCAACCGTCACGCGGCGCGCGACACCACGACCGACCTGGTCTCGAAACTGACCCAGGGGAGCCTCATTCGCGTCAACCAGGTGACGCAGGCGGTCGAACCGTGGCTGGCAGAAAGCTGGACCACCGCCGCCGACGGCCGGAGCGTCACCCTGCACCTCGCGCGCGACGTGTCCTTCTCCGACGGTCACCCGTTTACCGCCGGCGATGTGCTGTTTGCGTTCGAGGCGGCCTACGACGAGAAGAGCGGCAGTGCGCTGGCCGACGTGGTGCAGGCCGGTGGCAAGAAGCTCGTGGTGACGGCGACCGACCCGCTGACCGTGGTGGTCACCTTCCCCTCGCCGTTCGCGCCCGGCATCCGGATTCTGAACGACCTGCCGATCCTCCCTCGTCACAAGCTCGAAGGCGCGCTGAAAGCGGGCACCTTCCGCAAGAGCTGGGGGCTCGACACCCCACTGTCCGAGATCGTCGGGCTCGGCCCGTTTCTCGTCAGCGAGTACGTGCCGGGCCAGCGCGTCGTGTTCGCCAGGAACCCCCGCTACTTTGCCAAGGCACCGGATGGCGGGGCGCTGCCGTACCTCGATCGGCTGGTCGTCGAGATCATCCCCGACCAGAGCGCCGAGCTCCTGCGCCTGGAGTCGGGGCAGCTGGACATGATGACCAGCGAGATCGCACCCGACGCCTACGCGCCGCTGAAGCGCGCGGCGGATCAAGGCCGTGTCAGGCTGCTCGATCTCGGGGTGTCCCGAAATGCCGACGGCTTGTGGTTCAACCTCAAGCCGGGCGCGCTCGGAGGCGACCCGCGTGCCGCCTGGCTGCAGCGCGACGAGCTGCGCCGCGCCATCTCCATGGCGGTCGATCGCAAGCTGTTCGCCGACACGGTGTTCTTCGGCGCCGGCGTGCCGGTCTACGGACCGGAGACGCCGGCCGACAAGGTCTGGTACTGGCCCGGGTTGCCGCAGACGCCGCACGACACGGCCGCCGCGAAACAGCTCCTGGCGTCGATCGGCCTGACCGACCACGGACGCGACGGCCTGCTCGATGATCCGCAGAACCGGCCGGTGCGGTTTACGCTGCTGACGCAGAAAGGGCGGCCGAACCTGGAGCGGGGCGCTGCCGTGATCCGCGACGAGCTGAAGAAAATTGGCGTCACCGTGGACGTCGTCGCGCTCGACTCGGGCGCGGTGATCGATCAGCTCCTGCACGCGCGCTACGAGGCGATCTACTTTAACGCCGACAAAACCGACCTCGATCCAGGCACCAATCCCGACTTCTGGTTCAGTTTCGGCAGCGCTCACGTCTGGAACCTCGAACAACGGGCGCCCGCCACGCCCTGGGAGCGTCAGATCGACGCGCTGATGACGCGCCAGATCGCCTCGACCGACGAGGCCGAGCGCCAGTCGCTGTACGCCGACGTGCAGAAGATCTTTTTCGAGCACGCGCCGATCGTCTACTTCGTCGCGCCCCGCATCTACGTCGCGCACTCGGTTCGCGTCACCAACCTGACGCCGTCCGAGTACCGTCCGCAGCTGCTCTGGCGGCCCGACACGGTGGCTGTCGCCCGTTGATCCGCTACGCCGCGCGCAGGCTCGCGTTCGCGCTGTTTCTCGTCATCGCCGTGTCGTCGGCGTCGCTGCTGCTGTCGCGGCTCGCGCCGGGCGACTTCGTGACCGAGTCGCTGGGCGCGCGCGCCAGCCGCCAGGCGATCGAACAGCAGCGCGCCCGGTTCGGGCTCAACCGGTCGTTCGGCGCGCAGTATCGCGACTGGCTTGCCTCCGTCGCCAGGCTCGACTTCGGCTACTCGATGCTCTACGACCGTCCGGTGCGCGACCTGATTCCCGAGCGCGCCGCCAACACCGCCATCCTCGCGCTCACGGCTTTGGTGTGCGCGACGCTCGTCGGCGTCCCGCTCGGCATCGTCAGCGGCAGCCGGCGCGGCGGCCTGCTGTCTGCCGCGATTCGCACCGCGTCGGTCGTGCTGCTGTCGATGCCGCCGCTGCTGACGTCGTTGTTCCTGGTCTTCGCCGCCGCGCGCACCGGCTGGCTGCCGATTGCCGGCATGCGATCGGCGACCGTGCCGGCCGGCGGCGGCTTCATGGATCTGATCCGACACCTGGTCGTGCCGGCGGCCGCGATCGCGCTGCCGTTGGCAGCGATGCTCGAGCGGCTGCAGGCGCAGGCGATGGCCGAGGTGATCGCGGAACCGTTCGTCCTCGCCGCGGTGGCGCGCGGCGTGCCCCGATCGCGGATCGTCTGGCACGGCGCCTTGAAAGCGGCGCTGCGGCCGGTCGCCGCCGTCTACGGCTTGATCATCGGCTCGTTGTTGAGCGGCTCGTTCGCCGTCGAGGTGATCACGGCGTGGCCCGGTCTCGGCAGCCTGATGCTCCAGGCTCTGCGCACGCGCGATGTCTATCTCGTCGCCGGCTGCGCCGGCGCCGGTGCCTTGTTCCTGGCGTGCGGCACGCTGGTGTCGGACCTCGCGCTCGCGGCGATCGATCCGCGCACCAGCGACGCGCGGGCGGAGGCTGCGTGACCCGCGGCCTGGGCGTCGTCCTCGTCACCCTCGCGCTGCTGGCGGCCGTCGCCGCTCCGATGGTCGCCCCGAACCCGGTCGATGCGCACTTCGCCGGGTTGTTGAACGCGCCGCCGACCATCGTCCGGATGGCCGGTGAGGATCACGCCTGGCACGCGCCGTTCATCTATCGCTGGCGCCTGGTGAGCCAGTTGGAACAGCAATACGAGGAGGATCGATCGGCGCCCACGGCGCTGGCGTGGTTCTCTGGTGGTCGGCTGGTGGGCTCGCCGGACCAGGCCGCACCGTTGCTGCTGCTCGGCACCGACAGCTACGGCCGCGACGTTTTCACCCGCCTGCTCTTCGGCGCCCGGACCTCGCTCGGCCTGGCGGTGACCGCGGCGCTCGGCGCCATGCTGGCCGGCGCCGTGCTGGGAGGGCTCGCCGGCTTCGCCGGAGGCATGACGGACGATGTGGTGATGCGGGCGACCGACTTCGTGATGGTGCTGCCCGCGATCTACGTCGCCCTCGCGCTGCGGTCGGTGCTGCCGCTCGTGCTCACGGCGCCGCAGGTGTTCGCGCTGCTGGCGGCGATCTTCGCGGTGGTCGGCGCCCCGTTCGTGGCCCGCGGCGTCCGGGCGATTGTGCGCTCCGAGCGTCAGCTGGACTACGCCAGGGCGGCGCAGGCGCTCGGCGCCAGCGATCTCCGGCTGCTGATCCGGCACTTGTTGCCGGCGGCGGGCGGCTTCATCGCCGTCCAGATGACGCTGCTGATCCCGGCGTTCATCATTGGCGAGGCGACGCTGTCGTACGTCGGCCTCGGCTTTCCCGATCCGGTTGCGAGCTGGGGCACGATGCTGCACGACGCGTCGAGCAACATCCGTGTGTTCGCCGACTTCCCGTGGCTGCTCAGCCCCGCGGCCGCGATGTTCCTGGTCGTCCTCGGCGTCAACCTGGTTCTGCAGAACGCCAGCCGTGGCGTAAAATCAATCCTATGAAGCTCGCCGGCATTTTCTCTCCGATCCCCACGCCCTTCGACGATCGCGATCGCGTCGACACCGCCCGTCTGAAAGCGGCGCTTGGCAAGTGGGTCAAGAAGCCGCTGAACGGCTTCGTGGTGCTCGGTTCCAACGGCGAGGCGGCGCTGATGGACGACTTCGAATGCGATCAGGCCATCGTCGCGGCGCGCGAGGCGATCCCGCGCGAGAAGGCCTTCATCGTCGGCACCGGGCGCGAGTCGACGCAGGCGGCGATCAAGGCGACGAAGCGGGCGGCGGAGCACGGCGCCCACGCGGTGCTGGTGCGCACGCCCGGGTTCTTTAAGAGCCAGATGACGAATGACGTGTTCGTCCGCCACTACACGGCGGTCGCCGACGCGTCGCCGGTGCCGGTCCTGCTCTACAACTTCACCGCGGTCACCGGCGTCAACCTGCTGCCGGCGGCGGTCGCGCGTCTGGCGGCGCACCCGAACATCGTCGGCATGAAGGAATCCGGCGGCGACGTCGCCCAGGTCGCCGACCTCGTGTCGATGACGCCGGCCGATTTCATCGTCCTTGCGGGCGCGGCGGCGACGCTCTACCCGATGATGTGCGTCGGCGCGGCCGGAGGCATCCTGGCGCTGGCGAACGCGCTGCCCGAGCCCTGTGTCCGGCTGTTCGAGCTGACCCGGACCGGCAAGCACGACGAGGCGCTCGCGCTGCAGCGCGAGCTGGTGCCGGTGGCGCGCCTGCTCGGCGCCACGCACGGCGTTCCCGGTCTGAAGGCGGCGCTGAACCTGCTCGGCTACGACGTGGGCGTGCCGCGGCCGCCGCTGCTGCCCCTTCCCGAGTCGATCGTCCCCGCGCTGCGCGAGGCGCTGGCCCACTTCGAGGAGATCGCCGCATGAGCCTCCTGCCCGACAACGATCGCATCCTGCTCGGCCCCGGCCCCAGCCTGACCGCGCCGCGGGTGATGCGCGCGATGGCGTCGCCCACCGTCAGCCACCTCGATCCGATCATGATGACGCTGCTCGACGACATCCGGGCGCGGCTGGCACGCGTCTACCGCGCCGCGGAAGGCTCGTTCGCGTTCGCGGTCTCCGGCACCGGCACATCTGGGATGGAAACGGTCGTCGCCAACCTCGTTGAAGCGGGCACGCGTGCGACGGTGATCGTCAGCGGCTACTTCGGCGATCGCCTCGCGCAGATGTGCGAGCGTTATGGCGCGACGGTGACCAGGCTCGACGTCGAGTGGGGCAGGGCGTGCGATCCCGAGGCGCTGCGTCGACAGCTGAAGGCCACGCCGGCCGATGTCGTCGCCATGGTCCACGCGGAAACGTCCACCGGCGTGGTGAACTCGGTGCGGGAGTTGGCCGCCATCGCACGTGAGCAGGGGGCGCTGACCATCGTCGACGCCGTCACCTCGCTCGGCGGCATGCCGCTCGATGTCGGAGTCTGGGGCATCGACGCGGCTTACTCCTGCACGCAGAAGTGCCTGGGCGGCCCGTCCGGCCTGGCGCCGGTGGTGTTCGGCCCGCGCGCGCTCGCGCAGCGGGTGAAGTGCCGCAGCTTCTACTTCGATCTCTCGCTGCTCGAGGACTACTGGCTGCGCCGCAAGTATCACCACACCATGTCGTCGACCCTGGTCTACGCGCTCTACGAGGCGCTCTCGATCGTCGAGGAGGAAGGGCTCGACGCGCGCTGGGCCAGGCACGAACGGAACCACCGCGCGCTGCTGGAATCGCTCGCCGGCCTCGGGCTCTCGGTGCTGCCGCGGGAAGGCGAGCGGCTGTGGACGCTCAACGCCGTTCGCGTACCGGAGGGCGTCGACGAGGCGGCGGTCCGCATGCACCTGCTGGAGGCCTTCAACATCGAGATTGGCGCCGGTCTGGGTCCGCTCGCCGGCAGGATCTGGCGTGTCGGCCTGATGGGCGCGAGCTCGTCGCCGCGCCTGATTGTGCTGCTGCGCGGCGCGCTCGAGAGCGCGCTGGCCAGGCAGGGCCGCGCGGTGCACGCGTAGTCGCCGCGTGTCATTCAGAACCATCGGCCGCGTGCTGGTGGCGCCGCCGGCGGCCGTCTTCGCGCTGCTGGTTTACGCCTACCTCACGCTGCCGGACGTTCGCCCGCTGAAAACAGCCAACCCGACGACGACCGCCTTCATGCAGCTGCGCGATGACGAGGCGCGCGCCAACGGCAGGAAACCGCGCCGCGTTCAGCACTGGGCGAGCTACAACCGCATCTCGCCCGACCTGAAGCGCGCGGTGCTGGTGGCGGAGGACGATGCGTTCTGGCAGCATGAGGGCATCGACCTCGGCCAGCTCCAGGAGTCGATCGAGGTCGACTGGGCGCGAGGAAGATTCTCGCGCGGCGGCAGCACCATCACCCAGCAGCTGGCGAAGAACCTGTATCTGTCGCCGTCGAAGAATCCGCTGCGCAAGCTGCGCGAGCTGATCATCGCCCGCCGGCTCGAGGCCGAATTGAAGAAGTCGAGGATCCTCGAGCTGTATCTGAACGTGATCGAGTGGGGCGACGGCGTTTACGGCGTGGACGGCGCCGCGCGCAGCTATTTTCAGAAGTCTGCGGCCGAGTTGGCCCCCGCCGAGGCGGCCCTGCTCGCGGCCGCGATCGTGAACCCGCGGGTGCTCAACCCTGCGCGCCCCAGCACGCGTCTTCTCAGGCGGCAGCAGCTGATCCTGCGCCGCATGGGGGCCGTGAGCCCTCCCCAGGAGTCAGCTCAACTTGAACGATAGCAAGGAATTACGCCCGCATCAGCTTGACAGTCCCGAAGGCCGTTCGTTATAGTCACGTCGCTCCGGCTCATTCTCGACAAAATGACCGCGCTTCGCTCCCCCGGCGACGTGTGTCACATGATGAATTACACCGACCGCCTCACCGTGTTGATGCAGGACGTGGTGTCCCGCGTCCATGCGCTCTCGTTCATCGATATGGGCGACGTGATGGTGTTCGCGCGCGCGGGC
>DATASG010000333.1:0-6203 GCA_036269295.1 Vicinamibacterales bacterium
GCAGCACCACCGCCAGAATCATCAGCAGCGGCAGTCTGGGCACGGCGAGGAGGCCGTCGGTCACGCGCATCAGCGCGGCGTCGACGGCCCCCCGGGCATAGCCGGCGACGCCGCCGATCGTGACGCCGCTGGCGCCGGCGACGACGGCGGACAACAGGCCGACGGCGAGCGACACGCGCGCACCGTAGAGCACGCGCGCGAACACGTCGCGTCCGAGCTCATCGGTCCCGAACCAGTGCGATGCCGACGGCGCCGCGCGGCGAGCCGACAGGTCGATGCGGTCCGGGTCGGACGGCGCGAGCCACGGCGCCGCCATCGCGGCCACAATCAGCGCTGCGAGGACGAGCGCGGGAAGACGCATCATCTGATCACGCGCGGATCGATCGCGGCGTGCAGCGCGTCCGCGGCGACGTTGAAGACGATCACGGCCGATGACGACAACATCAGCAGCGCCATCAGCACGGTGTAGTCGCGACGGGCCAGCGCTTCGGTGAACAGGCTGCCAAGCCCCGGCCACGCGAACACGCTCTCGGTCACGACCGCGCCGGAGACGAGCAGCGCGGCATCGACGGTGACGATGGCCACCAGCGGTCCGAGCGCGTTCCGCAGCGCATGACGCAGCACCACCCGCGCGGGCGACAGGCCCCGCGCGTAGGCGGCGGTGATGAACGGCTGGTGGATCGTCTCGGCCATCGAGCCGCGCAGGTAACGCGACCAGCCGGACGCCAGGACGAATGCCAGCACTGCGGTCGGCATCACCAGGTGCTGCAGGTGGCCGACGATGTCGTCGCCTCCGGGATCGGCGCGGCCCGACGAGGGCAGCCAGCCGAGACCGTTCGCGAAAATCATCTGCAGCAGCAGGCCGAACCAGAAGCCCGGCAACGAGACGCCAATCATCGAGGTCATGGTCGTCACCCGATCGAACCAGCGCCCGCGTCGTATGCCGGCCCACACCCCGACCGGTATCGTCAGCGCCAGCGCGCAGGCGATCGACGCCCCCATCAGCTCGATCGTGGCGGGCAATCGCTCGAGCACCCGGCTGACGACCGGGCGGCCGTCGCTGAAGCTATAGCCCCAATCGCCCCGGACGAACGCCGCCAGCCAGGACCCGTACTGTTGCCAGAGCGGCCGGTCGAGGCCCAGTGCCCGGCGCAGCCGCTCGATGTCTTCAGGCCGCACGTTCGGGTTGGCGAGGTAGATCGCCAGCGGTCCACCGGGCGCCGCATGAATCAGCAGGAACACGAGGGCGGAGACGAGCAAGAGCAGCGGCACGGCGTGAGCGAACCGACGAGCGAGAAGGTGGCCCACGGCTTCAGCTTATTTGATTTCCCACTCGTGCACGTTCCAGAAGATGCCGGTATTGGTCGGATTGCCCTTGAAGTGGCGTAGCGAGGCGGGGACGGCGTCGAGACGGGTAACGGTGTAGAGCGGAATCTCCGGCACCTGATCGACGACGATGGCCTGCGCGCGCGCCAGCAGCGCTCGGCGCGCCGCCCGATCGATGGTGCGGTCGGACGCGTAGAGCAGACTGGTCAGCTCCTGGTCCACGAAATAATTGATGTTGCGTCCGGCCGGCGGTGTTCGATCGGCGGCAAAAAATGTGGTCAGCTCGGGGTCCGAAGGCATCTGCCACCAGTGCAGCATGGCGTCGAAGCGTCCTTCGAACCAGATCGCGCTAATCGCGGTTCCGTCCTGCAGCTCGACCTTCACGTCCACCCCGACGTCGCGAAGCTGGCGCTCGATGGCCTGGGCGATGTTTTCGCGGATGGCATAGCCGGCCTGCGTGATCAGCGTGAACGCGAGACGCGTGCCGGCGCGCTCGCGGATCCCGTCCGCGGCGAGCTTCCAGCCGGCCTCGTCGAGCAGCGCGCGCGCCTTGGCCGGATCGAAAGGGTAGCGAGTGACGCGATCGGAATAGGCCCACGAGACGGGCTGAATCGGCCCGAGCGCGACCGGTGCCAGGCCGTCGAGAATCGTTTGCACGTACTGCTCGCGATCGAGCGCGGAGATGAGCGCGCGCCTGACCCGGACGTCGGCGAAGGGCGGAAAGTGCTTCTCGTTCAGGGTCACGTGCTCGTAGGCGTTGCCCGGAGTCTTCGCGACCACGATCGACTGGAGCGTCACGAGCTCGCGATACTTGTCCCACGGCACCAGGGGCACCACGTGCACTTCGCCGCTCTTCAGCTGATTGATGCGCGTGTTGGTGTTGGCGATGAAGGAGAAGAGGAGCTGCCGGATCTTCGGGTACTGATCGCCACGCCAGTAGTGCGGCACGCGCTCGAGCAGAATGTGCTCGCCCGCCTTCCATTCCACGACGTGATACGGACCGGTCCCGAGCGGGTTGCGATTGTAGTCCTGTGCCCGATCGATATCCCGCCCCTGCAGGATGTGCTTCGGCAGCGCACCGCGGATGAACTGGATGTCGTAGGGCGCGTAGATCTCCCGGTAGTGAACGACAGCGGTCAGCGGATCCGGAGTGTCCACCGAGGCAATGCGATCGAAGCCGTCCGTGCTCTCGGGGTGGTAGTTCGGCCCGTTGATCGCATCGACCGTGAACTGCACATCAGCCGACGTGAACGGTATGCCGTCGTGCCACTTCACGCCGGGACGCAGCTTCCAGGTCACATCCATGCCGCCGTCGCCACGGATTGTCACGCCACGGTTCTCGACCGTGGGGACCTCGGTTGCCAGGAGCGGCACGACCCGCATCTGCTCGTCGGTCGTGGTCAGCCCTTCGACGACGCAGGTCTGGATGTCCTCGAGGATGTGGGTGCTGAAGCGGTTCAAGGTGTCGGGCTCGCGATCGTAGCCGACGATCAGGCGATCGTTCGAGGGTGCGGCCGCGGTTGAGCGGCGGCGGCATCCTGCCGCCGTCGTCGCCGCGGCAGCAAGCGTCAGGAGGGCGGCGCCGCATGCCGCTGCGCGCCGCGCGGTCACCACGCGCCTTCCAGCAGAGCGATCGGAATGGAGCCGAATGACAGCGCCCGGTCGTGAAACCGCCGCAGCGAGAACGACGGCCCTTCAGCCTGCTGGCGGGAGCGTCGCAGGCGATGCAGGCCTTCGGTGCCGAGCCAGTACATGATGGCGGTCGCGGGAAACATCGCATTCTTGCAGGCCTCGCCGCGTGCCGCTTCCGGCGACATCCCAATGCGATCCCGGTAGACGCCTACCGCCTCGTCGAAGGTCATCGACCCGGCATGGAGTCCGAGGTCGACGACGGCGCGGGCGAGCAGGCGGGCGCGCGTGTGCTGCTGGGCGATCGACTCGTCCGGCGTGAGAAAGCCGATTTCGTCCATCAGGTCGGTCGCGTAGCAGGCCCAGCCCTCGGCCATGGTGCCGCCGAGAAACATGCCGATGCGGCTGGCGCAGTCCACAGCGGCGATTCGACCGATCTCGGACGTGCCGCCGTAGGCGTAGGAGTTCTGCACGTGGTGGCCGATGGCGCCGTGATGGATCACGTGATTCAGCTTGATGACGCTGGTGTTGGACGCACGCAGGCGGCGCCGTTGTTCCTCTGGCGCCATGTCCTCGTCGATCGGCGTCACGACGTATTCGTGCACCGGCAGGTCGTCGAACGGCGCCGGCGATCGATAGAACAGGTAGTAGAGGAAGGGTGCGGCGTCGCGGGTCTGCGGTGGAATCGGGACGTAGCGGATCGGAGCCACCGGCCAGGTGACGAGGTCAGCACGAGTCGACGCCGCGTGGCACTCATCCCAGATCCGCTGGTGAGCGGAGAGATAGTCGGCGACGTCCGGATGCGCGTCCGCGAGGCGGGCCTGTACCTCCGGATATCCGCCTGGTGCCGCCGAGCGCGCGCGACGCTCGAGCTCGGCGAGCGCCTCCTCCAGCGCCCCGGCAGCGTCGCGCTCGAGAGAGGCCGCGGTCTGTTCGCAATGATGACCGCGGCCGAGCAGAAGGTCGAAGAACTCCGCTCCCACCGACAGCCGGTCGGGCGGTGAGGGGGTGATCTCGTGGGTCAGCCAGCGGCGGTACTCCTCGACAGCGGCGGACGCCGGTCCGCAGGCGCGAACAACGGCGGCAGCGTCGAGCGTCTCGTTCGCCAGCCAGTGCGCGACGCCGTCTCGCAGCAGGCGCGCGGCCCCGTCGCATTCGTGCAGACACTTCGCGCGCCACTGGTCAGGAACCCCGTTGGCGATCGATCGTCGAGCGCCGGCAAGAAATCGGGGAAGAGCATCGAGACGCGCCGCGAGCGCGTCGGCGCGCTGCGCCGCGGGTGCGAACGGACGGGTGATCAGCGAGACGATCCCGAACACGGCTTCGCCGAGCGCGAGCGACGGATTACCACGCTGAAAGTGCGAGCCCTCGATCTCGGCGATTTGCACGTCGAGAAACGAGACGGCGAGCGCCCGATCCCGCGCGACGACGTCACCATGCGAGGTCGCGACGGCCCGGGCAGTACCGAGCGATGCCCGCAGGCTCCGCATCTCGCCGGCCGCGGCCGCCAGTCCGTCGGGCGACCAGTCGGGCAGGCGATGGTCGTGCTCGTGAATACCGGTGAAGGTCGCGTTGACCGGGCGCAGGCGATAGTAGCTCTCGAAAAACGGATCGAGTGCGGTCATCAGGCCAGCGGCAGCGAGACCCAGCGGCGCTCGCGGAAAGACTGTTCCACGGCGTTGATGACTTCCTGTATCCAGGCGCCGTCGCCGAAGTCCCCTTCGTTGGACGGGTCGTCGCTCAGGAGCTCCGAGATGAAGCTGCTCACCAGGTTGGCGTAGAACAGGGTCCGCCACGATTCGGTGCGGCTGCCGCCGGGGGGGTAGCAGCGCGCCGGGATGTCGAGCTCACGGAACTCGACCTGATCCGGTTTGGCGGCCCGGAGCGTCTCGCAGATGCCGCCTTCCTCGACCAGGCGGCAGATCAGCGCGCCTTCACTTCCGTACAGCCGTGCCTCGATGCCCGGATAGTTGCCGACGGTGACAAAGCTGGTCTGGATTGAGCACAGTGCGCCGTTGGCAAACTCGCCGAGGAAGATGTCGCCATCGTCGATGTTCATGGGCATCATCCGGTTGGTGGCGCGCACGACCCGCGCCGGGATGAAGTTGCGCAGCGTGCCGACGACTTCCTTCAGCTCGGCGCCGACCATCAGGTGCGCCAGGTCGATGATCGGCGCGCCGTAGCCTTCGAGCGATGACACCTGGATGACCGACTGGTCGGCGGTATGGTCCACCTGGCGCAGCGGGTTCTTGGGGTCGAGCCACTGTGAGTTCTGTTCGTAGCCGTTGAAGATGAACGGCGTGCCGATGTATCCACCGGCGACCAGCTCCCGCATGTAGCGCATCGCCGGGCTGTAGCGGAAGGTCAGCCCGACTTTCGTCTTCAGACCCTTGCGCTTCGCGAGGTCGCGCGCGCGAATCGTGTCGTGGTAGTCGTAGGCGACCGGTTTCTCGCAGAGCACGTGCTTGCCGGCCTCGAGCGCGGCCCACGTCAGCTCGAAGTGGGTGTGGCTCGGCGTGCAAACGTCGATGAGGTCGATATCGGTGCGATCGAGCAGCTCGCGCGCGTCGGTCGTCACCGTGGCGATGTCGAACTCCGCGGCGGCTGCCTGAGCGCGCTCCAGTTCGGTATCGGCTATCGCCACCACCTGGCAGCGGGGATCGCGACCATAGCCGGGCAGGTGGGCGCCTCGCGCCCAGGCGCCTGCGCCGAGCACGCCAACCTTGACGATTCGGGAAGGGGTCATCAACGCCATAGCCTTGCATGGCTATGCGGCCCGCGGCAAGTTGCGCCCGCCTTTCAAGCAGACGAACCTTGGCGATTTCGATCGTGGGTCACATCGGTGCCGTCGACCTGGAGCGTGCTCCTCGATCTCGGCAAGAGCAAACCGATCGACCGTGCGCCAGGCCGATTACACTGGGGACATGCAGCTTCACGCGGCGCGCCTCTGTTTCAATTGTGAGGAAGTCCACGATCAGCCGGCCTGTCCGGCCTGCGGTTCGGACTCGTTCGCGTATCTCAGCCGGTGGATTCCGGCATCGGAGCGGCCGGCGCGCGTCCGCGAGCGCCCCTCGCCAGAGACGGCCGAGACCTACCGCCAGCTGCTCGACGCGACGCATGCGACATCAGGCAAGGGCCGGTGGATGAAGCGCGGGATTGTCGGTCTGGCGGCGATCGGCATGGCCGGGTGGGCGTGGCGCCGGAGTGCATCGAAGGAATAGGGGGTCGGGAGTCGATTGCAGTTTCTG